>JBKJUN010000169.1:0-4223 GCA_046590555.1 Bryobacter sp.
CTTATACACGCAGTCGCAGCGATGGTTTGTCATCAAGGCCTACCCTACTGATGATGGGGGACTGGCGATCTATTGGCGTGATATCACGGAAGCGAAGCACGCCGAAGCGGAGATCAAGAGGCAAGCGTCGGTTCTCAATCAGGTGCATGACTCTATCATTTCCAGCGATCTTGAGGGGAATATCGTCGGCTGGAATCACGGAGCCGAAAAGATTTTTGGTTACGGACGGGCTGAAGCGATCGGCCAGAGCGTAGCCATTCTGTATTTCGAAGAGGACCGCCCACAGTTGGCAAGCAAGGTTTTGCAGCCCCTTCTTGAACAGGGCTTTCTCGAAATCGAGCTTCGTAATCGCCGCAAGTCAGGTGAGGAATGCTATGTCGCACTCTCGTTGTCCCTCTTAAGAGACGATGCGAACCAACCCTACGGAATGCTGGGAGTCGCCACCGACACCACCCTTCAACGCGCGGCTGAACGAGAACAACGTTCAGATCAAGAGCGCCTGCAACTGGCGATAGATGCCATGCATGCCGTCGTATACGAATGGGATTTGCAAAAGGACGAATCCCGGATCATTGGAGACTTCAAAGCCTTGACCGGAGTCGCCGCCAGGAATGGAATAATAACCCATAAGTTCTGGACATCGCGGATCCATCTGGACGATATGGCGCGAACGAAACACCAAATGGAGGTGGCACTGGCCGGAAGGGAACAGAGAGTCAACTTCAGCTATCGAATTCGCCATAAGGATGGACGATGGCTGCATATAGAGGATCACGCCTTGATCGTGCGGGACCACCATGGTGCTGCAATTCGGGTGGTGGGAATCAGGGTGGATGTCTCGAGTTCGGTTCAATTGACTCACGAGTTACAATCACGCGAACAAATACTCAACGCAGTGGGCGATCCGGTGATCGTTATCGATGGCGATTATTGCATCCGCTACTGTAACGCGGCTGTGGAACGTATGTACGGAGTTAAAACGGCCGAAGTAATCGGGAAAAGCTTGCAGACCATTCATGAATATCGCTGGCTCAATCCTGAGGATGAGAACCAGGCATACTCCCAGCTAAAAGAGAATGGGGTGTGGTGCGGTGAGAACGTACATGTGTTAACAGATGGGCGTGAAATCCCGGTTAGGTCGATCGTTACTGCGCTGCCGTTGGAGGCGGGCGGTGGGATGATTGGCATCATCCGGGATATCTCCGAAGAAAAGCGTGCGGTGGTGCAACGCGAGCAGCGCGCAGCAGAACTGGAGCTGGCGAATCAGGATCTCATCCATTTCGCTTACGCCGTCGCGCACGATCTGAAAACGCCGTTACGGAATGTGACGATTTCTGCACAGTTGCTTGCGCTCCGTTACGAGGGCTCCTCAGACGAACAGTCTAACGCCTACATTCGTTTCGTCGTCGATGGGTCTAAGCGCTTGGGCACTATGCTGGACGATTTGATGAGGGTCGCGGAAGCGGGGGGCCGTCCCATTGACGCCCGCGAGATTATCTCCTTGGACGAAGCCGTTCGTTCAGCGATTGAAAACTTACAGATTGCAATTGAGGAATCTGGCGCAACAATTGTTCACGAGTTGCTTCCTTCCGTCCCCGGCAATCTCGTTGGACTGACGCAGCTCTTCCAAAACCTGATTGGAAACTCTCTCAAGTACCGCAATCCCAATCTTGCGCCGCAGATTCATATCTCCGCACACGGAGAGGAAAATGATTTCGTCATCTCCGTGCGGGACAACGGGATCGGCTTTAAACCTGAATATGCTGCCAAAATCTTCGGCGTATTTCAGCGGTTACACACCAACGAATTTGAAGGCACCGGTGTTGGCTTAACGATCTGCAAAAGAATCGTGGAGCGAGCCGGTGGCCGCATCTGGGCTACCGGACAGCCGGGCGAAGGCGCAAATTTCCACTTCACTCTCCCCACCGAAAGCCGACAGGGACAACCGGAAGTCGCTACGATCAGGCCTGGTGTGGCCTCTCCCTTTCCTTTGACCCATGCTCCATCCGATAGCCACTTCGACGAGTTTTTTAACTTGCTCGATTTGTCTCAAGCGATAGTGCGTAAATTGGACGGAACTATTGTCGTCTGGACCCAACGGGCAGAACAGATGTTCGGGTGGTCCAAGTCGGAAGCTATAGGGCGAATCGGGCTAGAGCTGCTGAGAACCGAGTGCCCCGAGCCGCTTGCAGACATCCACGCGCAACTTCTCAAACACGGGGCGTGGAGCGGAGAAGTCACGCGATATAGCCGCGATGGAAAGGCGTTTACACTGTCAACGCATTGGTCGCTTTATCGCGACGGAAGCGGGCGGCCTCAATCTGTCATTGAAGTATTTACCGACATTACGGCACTGAAACAAACCGAACTGGAATTGGAAAAGAGTAGCAGGCAACTGGGTTTTGCCCTGAGCGCCGGAAAGATGGGCGTTTGGCGATGGGACAGTCTTACCGGTGTAGTGGAATGGGACGCAACGATTGAAGGCATTCACGGGCTGACGGCGGGATCCTTTGAGGGCACATTCGAGGCTTTTTTCGCCCGCGTTCACCCAGCAGACCAGACTGAAATACAAAAACGCATCGCGGAAGCACTGGAAGCCGGCACAGATTATGAAATCGAATTCCGCATCCTCCAAGCCGACGGCAAGTACCGCTGGCTGCGTGGTCAGGGAGAAGTTGCCTTGGAGGATGGTGCTGCAGTAGGTCTATTGGGCGTGGTGTGGGACGTTAGCGCCTATAGGCAGAACCTCGATCAAATTCAGGCGCTGGGAGAGAAGCTGAAGCTTGGGGTGCACGTTTCTGAATTGGCAATCGCCGAAGTCGATTACAAGACGAACACAATCGCCTTAAGCGCGGAGGCGGCCCATCTATTTGGTATGGGCGAAGAGGCAATGGCTGTGCCTCGCGCAGTGGTGCATGCAACGTTTCATCCCGGGGACCGGGAAGAGCTGTTGCGGCGAATCAGCGCGAGCCTGGATCCCGCAGGCTCAGGTGAGTTCAAGATGGACTATCGCCTTGTCTGGCCGGACGGGCAGGTGCGTTGGGTAAACGCGCGTAAGCAAGTGTTCTTCACTGGATCGGGTGAAGCTCGCCGCCCTCTGAACGCCATTGTTGCGGCGATCGACATCACTGACCGCAAACAAGCCGAATTGGATCGCTTGTTCGAGGTCAATTTAAGCGCAAAGATTACAAGATGCGAAGACCGCTCGAGCCTGCTGCAACTCGTGGTGTCTGAACTTGCGGCTTACTGCAATAGTTCCGGCTGCGCGTTTGCTGAAATCGACCTCGACCGTCAACTGAGCCAAACAGTTGCCCAATCAGGTATCGAGCAATCGGTGCCACTCCGCCCTTTGCCTCTAGATGCATGGGGACCAATCGTGGGCGATCTGGAGGCGAATCAACCCGCGATCGTTAACGATGTAAAAACCGACCCGAGAACCAGGAAAGAGGCGGAAATCTACGGTGAGATCCAGGCTTTTCTAGCGGTTCCTTTGCAAAGCGAGGGTCGATGGGTTGCCGCGATTTCGGTGTTCTCACTCCGGCCGCGCGTCTGGACGGGGCGAGAAGTGGAGCTTCTGCGCAGCGTTTCAGAGCGGGCGTGGCTTGAACTGGATAATCTTCACTTGCGCCAGATAAACAAGCAGCGCCAGTCTCAATTCGAAGATACCTTCAACCAGGCTGCCGTGGGCATCGCACACGTTGGCCTGGATGGCCGCTGGCCTAGGGTGAATCGGCGGCTTTGTGAAATCGTCGGCTACTCGCCTCAAGAGCTGATGGCTAGCGACTTTATGAAGATTACCCACCCCGACGATTTGCAGTTAGATCTCGACCACTTCGCCGCGCTGCACCGGGGCGAGACCGCTTCTTACTCCATGGAGAAACGGTATATCCACAAAAATGGATCCACGGTTTGGATCAACCTCACGGTTTCCATGAGCAAAGGAGATGCCGCTTCCAGGTACGCGATTTCTGTCGTTGAAGACATCACCACGCGGAAAGAAGAGGAAAAGAATCTCAATCAGGCGGAACTGCGATTCCGGACAGCGGTATCGGCCGTCAGCGATATTCTCTGGACTAATAACGCAAAAGGCGAGATGGAAGGCGAGCAGCCCGGGTGGGGCGGGTTCACAGGCCAATCACTGCAAGAATATCAAGGCTACGGTTGGGCCCAGGCAGTACACCCGGATGATGCGATGCCGACCATCGATGAGTGGAATCGGGCTG
>JBKJUN010000283.1:0-3000 GCA_046590555.1 Bryobacter sp.
GACGCCGGGGGGGACGTCTTCTGAAAACATGACGTCGATACCGGGGGCACCTTGCGGGCCGGAGGCAACAGGTGCGTAGCCTCCGAAGGCGATGCGGAGGTCGCTTGTCGCTACATCGCTCCAGGTGCGGGCCGCGAGGATGATCTGACTCATCAGGGCGTTTGAGTTGTCGCCGGGGGCCAGTTTTTCTTGACCGTCCGAAACGAGGAAGAAGGGAACTGTGCGGTTGACCAGGGCGTTGAGATCGAACTTCTCGTAGATGGGCTGCTGGTAGCCGAAGCGGCTTGAGTAGCGGACGAAGTGGTAGCTGGCGGTGGCTGAGGCCGCGAGGATGGCCAGGAGTGGGAGAGTGCGGAGGATTCTCACTGGCGTGCTCCGCGGGGCTGTCTGGTTGTGATGCGGCTGCGCAGGCTGCTGAGGGGCATGTTGACGCCGGGGTCTTCGACGGGTTGGCCTTCGGGAGTGACCATGCGGTCTTCAGTTTTAGCGCGCGCGACCATCAGGTTGCCGTTTGCGTCTTTGACGATATTTAGGAGGCCTTGGCTTAGGCCCATGATTTGCTTGAGGCCGCTTTTGCCCTGCCACAGAAAGAATAGATATTCTGAGTTGCGGGTGAGAGTGGGTGAGCCTTCGAAGCTCTGCCGGAAGCCAGCAGCAGTTCCGCCGGGAATCGCGACCTGGATTTTGGAAGCTTGTTGGCCTTTGAAGCGCTCTGCTACGGTGACTTCGCAGACGGTCCAGATGACCGGTTGACGGTAAGTCTGGTTGCAATAGGTGACTGTGCCGCGGACGATTTCTGTGGATTCGTTGATCAGGCGGGCTTCGGAAAGTTGTTCGAGGGTGGCGGCAGACAACTCTGATGTCAAGCTCGCAAGGAGCGTGAACGAGAGGAGGAGGCTGGCGTAGCGGCGAAACATGATCTTTCCACACATATCGGTAGCACGCGAGCTACCGAATTACTTTATTGATTCTAAAGCATTTAAATCTGATTTTCAAGGGTGGAGTGTGGCAGTGGGACACAGATGGACCCACTCGCGTGTCACAAATTGGGGTTATGGTTGAAAGATCTATGCGGATTTGGATTGCAATATTGGTGCTGAGTGGAGTGGCGAGCGGGCAGACGTCGCTGGACCGGCTGGGCAGGACTACGCCGAAATCGAGCTTTATGGGCTTCTTGCGGAGCGCTCATGAAGGAAACTTTCCGAAGGCGACGCGGTATTTGCAGTTTGCGCCAGAGGTGTCGGAGAAGGAGCGCGTGGAGATTGCGCGAGAGCTGCACTTTGTGCTTGATCGCGGGTTTGTGGGGAATCTGGATTCGATCAGCACGAAGCCAGAAGGCAATGGCGATGACGGGATGACCGGGGACCGGGATACAGTGGGGGCCGTTGTGGGAGCGGAGCAGTCGAGTCCGGTGGTGATGATACGGGTGGCTGAAAGTGGGCAGCAGGTCTGGCTTTTGAGTCGCGAGACGGTGGAAGTTGCGCCGCAGCAGTTTTCGGAATTCGGGTTTCCGGGGGTGGAGCGGATGCTGCCTCGGGTTCTAATTGATCACCACTTTTGGTCGATGCCGGTTTGGGTGTTGCTGGCGATTGTGGTTGCGTTGCCGGTGGCTATGGGTTTGGCGTGGGGATTGGTTTGGATGTTTGCGCGGTGGGTACCGGCGCGGTGGGAAGTTTCGCGCAGCCCGAATCTGCCGGCGGTGTTGTTTGTTGGGTTGGTGTTGCATAACTTCGCTTCGCGGCTGCTCGGGCTGCCACTGGTTTACCGGGTCTGGTATACGCGGGTGTTAGTTGTGCTTTGGCTGATGTTATGGGTTTGGGTAATTTTTAGCGTAATTGGGTATGCTGACCGGAGGATCCGTGAATATCTGACTCGCAATAACTTGAGCTCGACGCAATCGATGCTTCAGTTGGGAAGACGTCTGGTGCAGATGTTGGTGTTGCTGGGGGCTGTGCTGATTGGGCTGAAGAGTTTTGGCTATGACATTACGGCGGCGCTGGCTGGGCTTGGGATCGGTGGTATTGCGATTGCGTTTGCGGCGCAGAAGACGCTGGAGAATGTGTTCGGCGGGTTGTCGCTTTTGAGTGATCAGAGTATCCGGGTGGGGGATAGTTGCCAGTTCGCTACTACTACCGGGACTGTTGAGGATATCGGGTTGCGGGCGACACGGTTTCGGACGATGCAGCGGAGTGTTTTGTATATTCCGAATGGGCAGTTGGCGACAATGAATATCGAGAATCTGGGGCAGCGGGACCGGATCTTGTTCAAACATGTGATTGGGGTGAAGTACGGGATGGAGAGTGGTGGGATGCGGGAGTTGCTCGATGAGTTGCGGGACTTGCTTGTAAAGGATGAGCGAGTGAGTGAGGAGGGGCGGCGGGTGCAGTTTCTGAAGTTTGGGACTTATTCGCTGGATATCGAGTTGTTTGCCTATGTGCTTACGAGTGATTATGCAGAGTTTTTGAAGATACAGGAGGAGTTATTGCTTCGGGTGATGGAGATTGTGAAGAAGCATGATTCCGACTTTGCGTTTCCTTCGCAGACCTTGTATGTGGAGAAGGGGCGGCTTGAGATGGGCGGTGCGCCTGGCGTGGGAGTGGAGCCGTCGGCATCTCAGGGTTGAGTGCTTTTCCTGCTGAAGTTTAGCTCCGGCTTTCGCTTGAGTAAGAGTACTTTTGAGGCCAATAGTTGTTTCTGATGGAGAGTAATGGATTGCTAGCGTGCGACCCAGACGGCGAGGTTTTTGTAGCGAAGAGGGATGCCGTTTATTTGGGGGCTGAGGCTGCCGGAGGTTAAGTCTGGGGATAGGCGGATTGTTAGTCGCCAGAGACCGACGGTTGGGCCGGTTCCTGGTGTAAGTGATATGACTTCGCCTCCCTGATCCAGTGTTGCTGCAGCTCCTTCGAGGGGAAGACCGTTGAGGTAGTAGGTGATACTGGATCCGCGTGGGGCAGGGTTGGTGCAGGAATTTAGAGTGCCGTCTTCATTGGTGGCAAGTGC
>JBKJUN010000704.1:0-4938 GCA_046590555.1 Bryobacter sp.
GGCTAGAGTGGTGATAACATCCGTCATGGCTGGTCTCCTTTTTTGGACTTCGAGTCCGTATCTGACGACAGCTTAACGCCGACGTTCAGTCGAGGCCAGCCGCCTCATCCTATCTGAACCGTCCCAACCCCATCCTTCCATTTTCCTCAATGTTTTTGAATCTTTTTCTCCTAAATCCTACTTCAGCTTCTAAGCAGCCAACCTACCCATCTCCAGTCAACTTCGATCAAGTGATTGATAAAGGGCGACTTAGCGAAACGCCTAAGCCCCCTCAAGCAGGCCAGGATTTTTCGAATTTCCACTAGGGACAGGTCTACCCGTACCAACGCCAAACTGCTCTTCCTATCACCTTGCCTGTCTTCTTCACAGCCACAAAGCCAATCACACTCAACTTGAATCGAAGCCTTGGCCAGGCTGTTGGGATGCGCCGGCTCTGTCGCATAACCCAGCGATTGGCGGCTTGACGAGCTATCCGAGAGGGCGGCTGACACCTCACCCCATAGGTTGCATGTGCAATCCGAGATCACCGTCACATCGCCTCTGGCGCGGGCAGAATAGCGAAGGGCCGCCACTGTTTAGGCCGACTGGTTAGGGGGCTTAATCGCAGATCGAATCCGATCAAGCGGATTGCCATTCATCACTTCGATGTCATCAATCTCATCCTCCGCCACTCTCAGAGCTGACAGCTTCGCCTCATACGCTCGTTCGTCGCGCTCTAATGCTCGAAGATCACGACCGACAACGTCACTCGCCTTCTTGTAGCGTCCGCTTTCGATTTTTCCCTGGATGAATCTTTCGAGTTCGTCAGCCAGATCACAAGAATCCTGTATCAGGGACCCAGCACGCTCATGTGCCAGCAGAAGATACGTTAAAATGAGACTGACGCACGGTTCAATCCACCGCATCGAACTCAAATTAATACACGCCTTATCATTGACAAAGCAGGCCGCGTAGTGATCCCCAAGCCATTGCGAGAAGAACTCTACCTGGAAGCTGGCGATGCTCTGGAAATGAAAACATCCGGGGAACAGATTACGCTACGCCCGGTTCGAGGGGCGGGCTCACTCACGAGAGAAGACGGAGTCTGGGTATTCTATAGCGGACAGCCGATCCCCGTTTCAGCTACGGATGATATGTTGCGATTGATCCGCGAAGAGCGCGACTTGGTGAACCTCGGCCCGGGCGAATGAAAGGGTTTTTCGATACCTCAGTGCTCGTGCCGGTCTTCTACGGCGACCATGTCCACCATCAGGCCAGTCTGGGGCGATTTATCTAATTCGATAAAGTCACCGGTTGCTGTGGAGCACACAGCTTGACAGAAGTCTACTCCACTCTGACTCGCATGCCGGGCAAGCAGCGTGTGAGTGCAGAACAAGCAATGAGCTTCATCGGCGACATACGGGAACGGCTCTCCATCATCTCGCTCGACGGCACCGAGTATGCGGCTGCGCTTCAGTTCTCGGCAGCTCTCGGTATCGTGGGCGGTGGTATCTATGACACCATGCTGGCACATTGTGCGATCAAGGCGGAAGCGGAAACGATTTATAGCGGGAACGGCAGGCACTACGCACAATGCGGCGCAGAACAAACTCGGCGCTTGCGGATACCGTAGAGGGCGATCGAAAAACTTCCCGCAATTCGAGTACGCTGGGCAGCCCTCCAACTCTTTGCTGATGTTGCGCGACTTCTACAGCGAGGCGATTCGTCTCAGCTGCTCACTCGACAGTATCGACGGTCAGAGCATGATCTAACAACAACAGGCCGAGTCTTGGCAGCAAAGCCAAGATCAGCCAGCCATACGCAACCGGGCTGGGGTCTCATCAAGCATGTCAAGCACTTCCTGCTCTCGGGCGTGAGCGCATCAGATCAAGGACATCTTCATCGGCGACTTCGATTACCTCGGATACGCGCTCCCGAACCTGGGCCGCAGTCTCCAGATCCCATGTCCGCAGTTTCGTGTCTAGCTTTTCCGAGAGTGCATCCATAATTGAAATCCCTTTCTTATCGTCGCCGAATCCTGTCTGATCGAAAACGCAAACGGTTCAGAGCAGAGTCATACACTCGTCCGAACAGCAAGAATGACATCACCAACTACGCCCGCTCAAGCCATTCACAGAACTATAAAATAATTTCATCCCCGCCAGCATTGCTCTAAACTACTCAAGCCCTCAAGCCCATCCACCCCGCCATGCTAAAACTTAGCCGGATGGGATCCCACGATGATCCTCAAAAAACATTCTTAGGCAGGCTTGTATGTACGATCACACTCTCCATCTTCAAACATCAAAATCAGCCGTGCTCCCAAATCCCCAAAACCAGAAAATTCCATATATCAACCTCAAACCCCACTCCGGCCTAACCACCCAACAATCAACAACATACAGACCACAAAACCCCGCATATTGCGACTTTTTTTCACATTCCTGCTACCCTAACCTCATGTCTACCACCTGGCGCCATTCCGTCTGCGCACTAGACTGCCCAGACGCCTGCGCAGTCCTTGTCCAGGTCGACGAAACTGGTCGTGCCACCCGCCTCAAAGGCGACCCCAATCACCCCATTACCCAGGGCTTCCTCTGTGGCAAAGTCGCCAAGTACCTCGACCGCGAATACAACCCAGACCGCCTCCTCTACCCCCTCGCCCGCACTGGCCCTAAAGGCAGCGGCCAATTCCGTCGCATCTCCTGGCCCGAGGCCATCGACACCATCGCGACCAAACTGAAATCCATCGCCGCTGAACACGGCGCCCAGTCCATCCTGCCGTACTCCTACGCCGGCACCATGGGCCTCCTCAATAGCTCTGGAATGGACCGTCGCTTCTTCCACAAACTCGGTGCCTCGCGCCTCGACCGCACCATCTGCTCCTCTGCCGGCGGCGCTGCCCTGATGGCCGCCATGAACACCCGCCTCGGCACAGAGCCAGAACAGTTCCCCCACAGCAAGCTCATCCTTGCCTGGGGTGCCAACATCCTCACCACCAACGTCCACCTCTGGCCCTTCATCGTTCAGGCCCGCCGCAACGGCGCCCGCTTCATCGTCATCGATCCCATCAGAACCAAAACCGCCTCCCTCGCAGACCAGCACATCCCCATCCACCCTGGCACGGACCTCGCCTTGGCCCTCGCTCTCGCTCATGTCATCTTCCGCGATCAACTCGAAGACACAACCTACACCCAACACATCCACGATCTCGATGCCTACCGCCAGGTTGCCGCAGCCATGCCGCCCGCCCGCGCCGCGCAACTCACTGGAGTCCCGCTCGAAACCATCGAGACCCTCGCCAAAGACCTCGCCACCACCCACCCTTCTGTCATTCGCGTCAACTACGGCGTTCAGCGCTCTGATCGTGGCGGCCGCGCCGTCCAGGCCATCGTCTCGCTCGCCGCCCTCACCGGTCAGTTCCAACACATCGGCGGCGGCGTCAACATGTCCACCTCCGCTGGTTTCGCCTTCAACCGCACAGCCCTCGAGCGTCCAGACCTCCAGCCCTACCCCACTCGCCTCATCAATATGACCAAGCTAGGCGACGCCCTCACCACTCCCAACGACCCGCCCGTCAAAGCCCTCGTCAATTACAACTCAAATCCTGCCGCTATCGCACCCGACCAGGTCAAAGTCCACCGCGGCCTCGAGCGCGAAGACCTCTTCACCGTCGTCCTCGAACAGTTCATGACCGATACCGCCCTCCGTGCCGACATCGTCCTCCCCAGCACCACCTTCCTTGAGCATACAGACCTTTACCTCGCCTACGGTCACTACTACGTCCAACTCGCACGGCCCGCTCTCAACCCTCCCGGCGAATGCAAAACCAATGTCGAAGTCTTCCGCACCCTCGCCAAGGTAATGGGCTTCACAGACCCATGCTTCGACGACACAGAAGACGACATGATCCGCCAAGCCCTCAACTCTGGCTCAGCTTATCTCGAAGGCATCACCCTCGAACGGCTCGAAGCCGAACACTCCGCCCGCCTCAATCTCGGCGCACCCGTCGGAGAATTCCTCCCCTTCAAAGAGGGCAACTTCCCCACCACCCACACGCAGTTCATCTCTGGCGGCGAGGCCCTCGCATACGATCCTCCGGTCGAGTCCCGCTTCGGGGCAGGGAACTCAACCAACTTCCCCCTTGAGCTCATCTCCTGGAAGAGCCACGACTCGATGAACTCCACCTTCGGCAACCGTCCCGATGTCGATGACGACACGGCTAAGGTGATCCTCCACCCCATCGACGCCCAGAAGCGCAACATCACCGACAACACGCCCATCCGACTCTTCAACGACCGCGGTGCCGTCGAAGCCATCGCCAAACTCGACGCCCAACACGTCCAGCCCGGTGTCGTCTGCGCTCCCAGTGTCCGCTGGCCCAGCAAGTCAAACAATGGCCTCGGCATCAACGCCCTCACCAGCCAGCGCCTCACAGATTTGGGCGAAGGTGCCACCTTCTACTCTTGTCTTATCGAGATCGAAGCATGCTAAGAATACTCCTTGTCGCGCTTTTACTCATCACCTCTTGCCGCCCCAAACGCGACCTCTCCCAATACACGCAAGAAGACCCCAAGTCCGGCCTCGTGTCCAATCTGAACGTCGGCAATCCCAAGCACGCCGCTCAGATCAAGTCTGGCTTCCATCAGGTCGAAGAAGGTGGCTGGCGCTGGGTCTCAGGTAAATTTGTCGTCGAGTTGCGTCCGCCCTTTGCCAGTCAAAAACTCGGTGCCACGCTCACGCTCAAAGGCAATCTTCCCGAGATCCTTTTCTCCAAGACCGGTCCCATTCATCTGAGCGCCAAACTCAACCAGACCGAACTCCCCAAGCTCCAATTCACCAAGGTCGGAGACCTCCTATATCAGGTCGATGTCCCCGCCGCCGCTCTGTCGGCCGACCAGATCCTCGTAGAATTCACGGCAGACAAATCCCTGCCGCCCAACACCTTCCCGAATGATG
>JBKJUN010000753.1:0-20226 GCA_046590555.1 Bryobacter sp.
GTTTGGCAAACGCGCGGCTGAAGCCGGACGGGATGTGTTGTGCAACTACAATCGGGGGGCAATCCGCCCCAAAGCCTTGCAGCACCTTTTCAACGGCCTGAGTGCCACCGGTAGACGCTCCAATTGCTACAAGATTCCGGCACCAGGCCGTGGATGCGCCTCTTGGTGGCGGGCCGGCCAGCGCTGTTTCTCTCCGGGCTGACGGGTCTCGCCGCACCTGAGCCGCCGCTGCAAGACGTACTTTTCCGGCCAGTTGGGAACTCAGTTCGCCTACAGAATATGGGCCATGCGGTTTTCCCAAAACATCCACTGCCCCAAGGCGCAACGCCTCAATTGAGGCCGAACATCCCGCCTGCCCAAGTGAGCTAATGATGATTACCGGCATCGGCTGGTAGTGCATCACCCGCTTGAGGAAGCTCAGTCCATTCATCCGCGGCATTTCAATGTCGAGTGTCAAGACGTCCGGACTGAGCTCAAGAATTTTGTCCCGCGCAACAAAAGGATCGGGTGCCGTACCTACGACTTCTATATCCGGCTGCCCGGACAATGCCTCGCTCAGCAATCTCCGCACCACCGCCGAGTCATCCACGATCAGGACGCGAATGGGTCGGCCGGACTGATTTGCTGACAGTGACATTTACTGAGCTTCCACCCTTGAAGCTGATTCCCGTATCGAAAAGGCTAGCCGAAGCAGGCCATCTTTGAGGGTCAGGTCCCTAACGATCTCTCCTGTTACCTCCACGCCAGGTTCCAGTTGCTGTGGCGTATCGAGACAAAAAATCGAGTTCCGGTCCAATTGACTCAGCATCGCGCCACAAACCATGTTCGTCAGTTCGACCATCACGGATTGACTGTCTTCCTGTGGTCCGCCTTCGCCGACTCCGCCAAAGAAATTGGAAGCCAACCCCTCGGCAGCAGCCCGGTCCAGCGACAGGGCAAGGCACCCGGCACAAGCCCCATGAAAGTCGAGTGAGGCACCAATCCGGTCTCCCGCCGGATCCCCAGCCTCGCCCCCTGCTGTTGCTACAGATACGAAGAACATCGTCTCGAGTACCCCTGTCGCCGCTATCGTAAGCTGCTCGCTCAACAAGGGACGATCAAAAACTAAACTCATCATCGCCTCCATCCATGCCCATCCCAGCTCCGACCAGTGCCCCTTCCGGAGTTACCCCAAGAACGTTCTCAATTTCCTTTCGCAATCTCTCCGGGGCAAAGGGTTTGGTCACATACCCTTGTGCGCCCAATTGAGAGAGCCTACTAATTCGTGCCTCAGTAGCATCGGTCGAGATGACAATGATCGGAATCGCGAGCAGGTGATCCTGCTTCCGCATCTCTGCAACGAGTTGCTCCCCATCCATGCGCGGCATATTGATGTCGGTCAATACGACGTCTACCCATTCATGCTCCAACTGCGCCAGGGCTTCTTCTCCGTTGCCGGCCTCAAGATAACGCCCCACACTAAAGCCCGATACTTCGATGACGCGGCGGATAAAGCGGCGCATCGCAGGTGAATCGTCGACAATCATTACGTCGAATGCCATTAGAGTCGTTTCCTTTCTTCACTGGTTAGCCCAACTTTGGATTGCTTCATTTGATTAGGCGCAGCGCTGAAGACCCAGCTCGCGCGCTTCCTCCCCGGCTTCCTGCAGAAGTAGTTTTCCCGTCCCGACCTCAAGGCGTAGAGTTCTTGAAATGTTGCTCCCCACCTCTTCGGCATGGATCATTACTCCTGCCTTCCAAAAGATCTTTTTCATCGCCAGGTAATTGCGCTTTCCGATGTTGAAAACTCCGTCCCCATCGAGCAACTGCGCACCCCCTGCCACCCTCACCAGCAGTCTCTTCTTGTCTGCACCCAACTGATATGCACTTCTGAAGAGCAAGGGAATTCCGGTGTCTGCATAAAGCGCAGGATGGTCCTTGGCCTTAACTGGATCGTTCTGTGATTCCGGCAACATGAAATGCAGCAGTCCGCCCACCCGGCTCACCGGGTCCCAGATCGTAACTCCAATGCACGAGCCAAGACCATAGGTCACCAGGGTTTCTTCTTGTTTGGCGCTCACCTTCATGTCCCCAACGCCAACCGCTAGCATAGGCTCTCTCCTCTACCACTCAGACTTGTCATGCTCTACGTTCCTCCAGTTGCCCAGCCTTTTGGTAAATGGCCACCTGTACATGTTCGAGCGGATGCGAAATTCCATTCAAACTCTCCGAATGCCCCACAAAGAGGTATCCCCCGGGCTCGAGCTTTGCCGTCATCGCCGCGACCACGCGCTCCTGCGTCGACCGGTCGAAATAGATCATGATGTTGCGCAAAAAGATCAACGGAAAAGGCCCTTCGGCTGGAAGCGGCTCCATCAGATTGATCCGTTCAAAGTGAATCATCCTGCGGATCTCAGGCCGAAACCGGAACTTGCCCTCCTGCCCCCCGGTCCCGCGCAAAAGATAACGGCTCCGCCAATTCTGGTCGAGGCTGCTAAAACGTTCTTCTGAATAGATCCCGGCTTCGGCACTTCGCAATACTTTGGTCGAAATGTCGCTCGCCCGAATCTTTACCTGGCGCAAGGCAGCCTCACCGAGAGCCTCGATCAACGTAACGGCGATCGAATACGGCTCCTCCCCACTAGAACTCGCCGCCGTCCAGATCGTGAACTGATTGCGCCCATGCAGCTTGGGCAGAATCTGATTCCGCAAAAACTCAAAGTGCGCCGGCTCCCTGAAAAAGCTCGTAAAATTGGTCGTCAGCGCATCGATCAAATCTAATTGCAAATCCCCACTTTTGTCCCTCGACACGGCTTCAAAGTAATCGCCGGCCGAATCATAGCCCAGAGCTCGCGCTCGCTTCCATACCCTCCCCGCAACCATCTCCTGCTTGCCGTCCTGCAGTTCAATGCCCGCTGTGCGGTAAGCGTAAGCTCTTACCGCTTCAAAGAGCTTCGGGCTCAGCCGGGTTGCCTGGTACTGGCTGGGTGATTCTTTTAGCATGCAGTCAGCACGCTTTCTTTGATGATTTCCGCCCTTGAACTCCGCTCGTCATAAATAGCTTCGAGGTCAAGGATGAGTCCCACCCGGCCGTCACCGAGGATGGCACCGCCAGCGACCCCAGGAGTGTTCTTGATGCTCGCCCCCAGACTCTTGATCACTACTTCCTGCTTGCCGATAAACTCGTCCACCATCAACACGAAGCGCCGTCCTTCGGTCTCGGCAACAATCAGCAGCGTTTGCAACACATCTTCGTTCTTGGGCCTTACACCAAGGGATCGATGCAGGCGAATCAGCGGCAGCAACTGATTGCGAACCATTACCATCTCGCCTCGGCCCTGTACCGTCGAGACCTGGTTCTCCATCGGCCGGAACATCTCGTGAACCGAGTAAATGGGCAGAATGTAGCGTTCTCTTCCCACTCCAACTACCAAGCCATCCACAATGGCCAGGGTCAGCGGCAACTTGAGATAGAACGTGGTTCCCTGGCCTTGTGTCGACTTAATTTCGATCTTTCCGCGCAGCTTTTGGATCTGCTTTTTCACAACATCCATCCCTACGCCTCGACCGGATATGTCAGTCACCTTCTCGGCGGTCGAGAAACCAGGCTCAAAGATCAACTGGAAGATCTCAGAGTCAGTCAGATGCACCGTGTCTCCGATGAGGCCCCGCTCGCGAGCCTTGGCAAGGATTTTGTCCTTATTCAAACCACGCCCGTCGTCGACAATCTCAATCTGGATGTGATCGGCCTGGCGATAGGCCTTCAATTGCACCCGGCCCGATTGAGGTTTTCCGGCCTTGATCCGGTCTGCAGGGGCTTCAATGCCGTGGTCGATCGAGTTGCGCACCATATGCATGATCGGGTCGGTCAGTTCTTCGATAATCGTCTTGTCAAGCTGCGTATCTTCCCCTACCAGCTCAACCTCTGCCATCTTGCCGGCTTTACGCGAGGTATCGCGTACCAGACGGTTCACCCGCTGGAACAAGGTCCCCACAGGGATCAGACGCGTCGCCATCGCCACCTTCTGCACTTCTTCGGTCACCCGGCGCAATTGATTCAGATTCCTCTGTAGGCGCGTGTTCTTGGTTCCACTCAAATCCGGATCGAGGCGCACCATCGATTCGGCGATCACCATTTCTCCCACCATGTCGAGCAGGTAATCGAGCTTGGCCGTATCCACTCGAATCGCGTGTGTGTCGGTGGTAACTGCTTTCTTCGACTTTGCTTCGGGGCTCGCCACCTCAGCAACGGGTGCCGATTCTTCTACTGCCTTTTTCGCTATCTCAGGTTGCCGGGCTTCCGGTAGCACCTCATGTGTCTGTGCCTTTTCAGCTTTGGCGTGAACGTCAACCGCCGGTGCGGGTGCCGAGTGGTCGCCACAAATTACTTTCCTCACCCGATCCAGCAACGACCAAGGGTCTTGCTCCTCACCCGGGTCCTGTCCGTGAAGCTGCGACTCAATCCGCAATACTTCCTTTCCTACAAAATCTGCACTCTCCAGCGTCAAATCCACCAGATTCGGGCTCAGCACCAACTGTCCGGTTCGAGCCAGATCGAGAATCGTCTCCACTTCGTGCGATACGGCCTGGATATGCGCGAATTCAAGAAAGCCAGCTAGCCCCTTGATCGTGTGGAAGCTTCGGAAAACCGCATTCAACGTTTCGGGATTCGTGGGCTCTTTTTCGAGAACCAGAAGCCCGGATTCCACCGTTTGCAGATGTTCGCGCGCTTCAAGAATGAAATCTCCTACCAGTTCTGGATCCTGATTGAGCGCGCTCGAGGCGGCTTGCGCCGGTGTTGCTGCCCGTGTCGCGACAACATCGCTGCACTTGGCAGAATCCGACAGAATCTGCCTCAAGCGGTCCAGCCCCTGCTCGACCCGCGCCCGGCTCGCTTCATCCTCCCACTGGTTCTCTTCTGAGACGTTCTCCATAGCAACGGCGTGTAATTCCACAACCAGCTGCATTGCCTCAGCCGGAATCGAGATGCTGCTCAAGAGCGCAAGCGTGGCGACTGTCTCGGCATTCTCGCCCAACATGATTTGCGTGGCCGCACGCTCCAGTAGTGCTTCTACTTCAGTCGAATTCATTCCAGATTCTTCTTTCCCCATGGCTGTGGTGTCCGGTCGCGCTTTTTTTCGAGTGATCCGCCTAGCTCAATAACTTGCCAAGGTCGTTGAGGTCCTGATGGGTCATGACATGGTCAATGTCGAGCAGGATTTTCACCTTCCCCTTCACCTTGGCCATCCCAAGCAACCCAGTCGTAGCGACTTCACCACCAAAATCCGGGGTGTCTTCAATGTCAGCTACCGCCAGATTCAGCACTTCACTCACCCCGTCGACCACCGCACCAATCATCATCGGCCCGGATTCCCCCTCAACTTCGGTCACAATGATGCAGGTCCGCTGCGTATAAGGCACTTCAGGCATCCCGAACTTCAGCCGCAAGTCGACAACGGGAATCACCTTTCCGCGCAGGTTGATTACCCCCTTGGTATGCAGTGGAGTGTGCGGCACTGCGGTAATTTCCTGGATTCCCATGATTTCACGTACCTTCAAGACCTGGATCCCGAACTCTTCCGGGCCTAAGTGGAAAGCCAGATACTTGCCAGCCCGCTCTTCTTTTGTCCGCGTAGAGATTGCCAATACTGCCGTAGACATAGTGAAATTCCTTTTCCTCTCCAGCTCAGGGCCGAGTGTGGATTCTCCCGAATTCAACCGGGTGATTCAGACGCCGCAAAACAGCGCTCATTCTGCTTCCTTTGCCTTATCGCGTTGGCGGTCGAAAGTCTTAGGTTCTTTTGAGAGTGGGATGGGAAATAAAAAAGCGACCCTCGAAAGGGTCGCTTTTAATTTTTGGTGCGGAGGAGGGGACTTGAACCCCTACGGTGTTACCCGCTAGCACCTCAAGCTAGTGCGTCTGCCAATTCCGCCACCTCCGCAGGTGACAGCCTTCAGTTTACTACGATGGCCCGAGGTCAGCCATCAACTTCAGGCCTTATTTCTTTACTGGGGCTGCTGGGGGCGGAGCAGGCGTCTTGACATCGTTACCCTTGGAGTCGACAGGAATTTCCTTGCCAATCTTAACAGGGATCGGCTTGCCATCAGCTCCCTTAGCTCCGTCCTTGGGTATTTCGACTTCAAACTTTTTCCGTACATTACCTTGTTCGTCTACCATTTCCACGGCAGGCTGCTGAGGCGGAGCCTTCTTTTCCATTTGAGCAGGAGGGGCAGGCAAATTCGTTCTCTCGAGCACCGTGCCACCAGCAGCTCCAACTCCACCACGTGTTGCCAGAACAGCCAGAGTCAGACTGGTGACCATGAACAAACCGGCCGAGGCCGTCGTCACTTTCGACAAAACTGTTGCCGCCGTGCGTGGGCCAAAAGTCGTCTGCGACCCCATGCCGCCGAAAGCACCGGCAAGATCGGCTGCCTTGCCGCTCTGCAATAGAACGACACCGATCAGAATCAGGCAAACAATAACGTGGATAATTGTAACGAGGATGACCATAAAAATTCTCCCCAAGGGCGTCGCCTTAGGGCACTTTCCCGAGTATACGACATTTCCACCAGCTTTTTCGTGCCAACCCGTCTAGCTCTTGCCGCTCCCGTTTACACTATAAGTTTCAATTCCAAATATTCCTCTGAAGGAGATTTCATGGCAAAAAGGCGAATCGGAATCCTGACAGGCGGTGGCGATGTCCCCGGCCTCAATTCCGTGATCAAAAGTGTGACTTACCGAGGTGCCGAACTCGGTATTGAAGTCGTAGGCATCCGGCGTGGATGGGAAGGGCTTACCCACCTCAACCTCGAAGATCCGGCCAGCCGCACCCGCTATGTCGTGGACCTCAACCGCGAAAACACGCGTACCATTGACCGTACCGGCGGTACATTCCTGCATTCCAGCCGCACCAACCCCTCCAAGATGAAGAAGCTGCCTGACTTTCTTGCCGGCGCTACCTTCCCCACCAAAGAAGTCACCAAAGACGGCATAACCCATACCGCCTACGACATGAGCCCTCAGGTTTTAAAGAACCTCGAAGCACTCGGCCTCGATTACCTGGTCGCCATCGGCGGCGACGACACCCTCAGCTACGCGGCCACCCTCGACAAGCTTGGCTTCAAAGTCGTTGCCATCCCAAAAACGATGGATAACGACGTCCGAAATACCGAATACTGCATCGGTTTCTCCACCGCCATCAGCCGCGCCATGGAAGCCGTTCAGCGCCAGCGCACCACCGTTGGCTCCCACGAGCGCATTGGAATTTTCCGCATCTTCGGCCGCGATGCCGGCTACACCGCCCTCTACACTGCCTATGTCACCAGTGTCCGCTGCGGCATCCCCGAGTACAAATTCGACCTCGACAAGATGGTCCAGCTCCTGATGGATGACAAGCGCAAAAACCCCAGCAATTACTCACTCGTTATTCTGTCGGAAGGCGCGGAATGGCAGGGCTACCAGGTGGTCAGCTACGGCGAACCTGATGCCTTCGGCCATCGCAAGAAGCTCAACGTGGGTGAAGTCTTTGCCGACGAGCTCAAGAAGCGCTTCACGGAAGAAACCATCGTCAGCGACCTCACCTACGATCTCCGCTCTGGTGCCCCTGACTTTGTCGACAAGATGGTGGCAACCACTTTTGGCAACATGGCGCTTGACACGATCGTCGCCAACAAGAGTGGCCTCATGGCTGCTATCGTCAACGGATGCTACGTGATGAGCCCGATCCCCGACCCCAAGCTCGGCCCCCGCAAGGTGGAACTGGGTAGCATGTACAACACCGAGCGTTACCGCCCGAACTACGCTGACAAGCTGGGCCTGCCCATCTTCCTCACCCGCGCTTAATTTTGTTTGCCTGGCTTCAGGATCGATTTCGGCGCGGGCAGCCTCAACAGGCTGCCCGCGCCGTTGCTTTGTCGGAAATCCGGCAGAGCTTTGAGGAATCGGCCAGCGACGAAGAACACTTCCCCTCAACGATTGACCCGCGCATCTACCACGTGCAGATGATCGCCCGCTTCTTCGGCGACATGAACGGGAAACTTGCCCTCGACGCGGGTTGCGGCAAAGGCCGCTTTGCCCGTGTCCTGATGGACCAGAACCCCAACACCAAAATAGTCGCGCTAGACCTCGCCCTCGCCATGCTCGCCCATGCCCAGCCGCCCCTTTCGCCTGTCTGTGGCACCCTCACACAATACCCTTTTAGAGACAATTCCTTCGACTTCGTCTATGCCACTGAAAGTCTCGAACACGCTGTCGACATCGACACAGCCGTAGCCGAACTTACGCGCGTTCTCAAGCCCGGCGGCAAACTCGTCATCATCGATAAAAATGCAGAGCACTGGGGCCGCTTCAAGACGCCCGCTTGGGAGCAATGGTTTGAGCGGAAACAGATGGAGCGACTCCTCGCCCGCCACTGCCGCGAGGTCTCAAGCGACCTCATCTCGTATTGGGAAGACGTCGAACCCGACGGACTCTTCCTCGCCTGGCGAGCCCTTAAGTAACCATGCCGCAAGCGACGCATGCCTTGACCTTTACTACCATGCCTACAAGCTCTTCGATGTCGTGAAACTTCGGGTTTCACTAACTCAGGTTCACTAAATCGAAGGTCGGCTATTCCTCAGAGAATGTTCCCCAATTGCCGCATCCTCGCCAAATGAGCCAGGATCTCAGGGTCTTCTTTCGCCTCGGCTAGCGGAACCAATTGTTCCTCTATGTATTGCCAGTCGAGAGTGCGCGAGTGGCGCACTGCAATGCCCTCAGCGTCTCTAATATCAATTGCGCGCGATGCGAACAACTTCATCACCATCAAATCTTCAGCCGAACACGTGCGTAAGTCGACTCCAGATGCAAAGGAGTATGTAGTGGCCCGGCTCACTACAAGTTGTTCAAAAGGCAACGCCCCAAGTGAAACATCGATCCCAATCCCCGACGACGATGCAAGCAGAAGTACGCGAGCTCGTCGAGCGAATTCCGCCGCATCCTGTTGTCGGCCTCTATAGTGGCTCAACAGCTTGTCGACGAAAGGCTTCTCACTCCCAAATCCCGTCAAAAGAGTGATGTCGACGTCTCGCGTTACCCTCGGTTGTCCCCATCGCTGCACCGCGACGCCACCTATGAAGCAGGATTTCCAGCCCTGCGCATCGCAAAACTCTTGTAGCTCAAATGCTACACCCAGAAGATCAATATCGCTCAACGGGGCACCTTGGCGAGATACCTCTGCATCTCCACCAATCCCGAAGTCTCATCTGGAACCGAGGTCCGTGTAGCGTGGTTAAATGCTCGTGCCAGTAGCTTCAACGAAAGCAGATTGTCCTCTTCACGCACCTCTCGCAATCGAATCAACTCAAGCTCGGGCCCGACTTCTTTCCAAGTCTGCGCCCAACGCCGCATTTCTTCGCTTACACTCACAATCCAAGTATCGCTTACCCCGCCAAATCCAACGCTATTGGCAATTCCACTTGCGCCTTCGGGCCCGGAAACAAGAACTGCAGCATATGCGGTGCCCGCGCAGCCCAAGCCTTTTCATCATGCGCTCCCTGAGGATCCTCGTAATAAAACAAACTGACCCCAGGCTTCCAGCCCTTCCTCACCAAAACATCGCGTAACAACCGGACATCCCGCAACGTCCCCCGTGGATTCAATCCCTCATGGCAACCCACATCCAGCCACACCTTGGCCCTATGTTTGTGAGTGACCGATACAATCTTGCGCAAGATCATACGGTAATCCCACCAGACCGACGGCGACATCACCGCCAACTTCCCAAAATGCTCTGGATACCGGATTCCCAAATACATTGTCACAAGGCCCCCAAGCGAGCTTCCGCCCAGGCCCGTATTCTTCGCTCCCGGCAGAACCCTGTACTGGTGCTCAATAAATGGCAAGACTTCCTCAACCAGCATCCGGCCGTAAAGCGCCGCCTGCCCGCCATAGTTGTTCTGCGGATTGCGGCTCGGCGTAAACTCGTCTACTCGCCGGTCTCCTCCGTGCGGAATCCCCACCAGAATCATGGGCTGCACACGTTCGGCCTGAATCAGCGCCCCGGCCGATTCTCCAATTTCCCAATAGTTTCCCGGCACAAATGCCGTATGCGCCTCAAACACGTTCTGCGCGTCATGAAAATACATCACCGGATATCGCTGCTGCGGGTGTTCATCGTAACCCGGCGGCAGATACACGACGAGTTCACGATGCCCCGCAAGGATGCGAGAGGCAAAGTCTGCCCTTTTGTGAAGTTTGCCTTGAAGACTCTCGCTCACGATGCTTTCTCTATCTTCTCATCGAATTGAAACCCCATTTGTCCCACACAATCACATAAAATGATGAGGCTTGAGCCGAACTTTTCTGCTTCCTGCCCGTACTCAATAGCGTAAGGAGTCAATCGATATGGCAAGCATGGTTTTAGAGGCCCGTCTTTTGGAAGAAACCAGTCACGAAGTAACCCAACTGTTGCAAAGCTGGTCTCACGGCAACCGTGAGGCTCTGGCGGATTTGCTCCCGCTGGTTTACGACGAACTGCGCCGCCTCGCCTCCAGCTACATGCGTTTTGAGGCCCCCGGGCACACCCTTCAGGCCACCGCACTGGTGCATGAAGCCTACATGAAGCTCATCAATCAGCGTGATGTCAGCTGGAAGAGCCGCGCCCATTTCTTCGGAATCGCGGCCCAGATGATCCGTCGTATCCTCGTTGACCATATCCGGGCAACTCGCGCCCAAAAGCGCGGCTCCGGCTTCGCTGCCCTTTCTCTCGATGAAGCCCTCGACGTAGGCGAAAAGAAAAACTGGGAGATCATCGCTCTCGACGACGCCCTCAAGACTTTGGCCAAGGTCGACCCCCAACAGGCGCGTATCGTCGAACTCCGTTTCTTCGCCGGTCTTTCGATCGAAGAAACGGCATCCATCGTTGGCATTTCTCCCGCAACCGTCAAGCGTGACTGGGTTACCGCCAAGGCATGGCTCTTCCGCGAGTTGTCCCGCACCAAGCCCGGTGAGAGCATAGGAATGTGATCGATCGCTGGCAACAGGTCAAAGAAATCCTGCACGAGGCCTCTGAACTCCCGCAGGCCGAGCGTAGAAGCTTTGTCCTCAGCGCCAGCGGTGGCGATCGAGAGCTGATCGCAGAAGTAGAAAGTCTGCTTGAGTGCTTTGATGACTCAGCTGATTTCCTCGAAGACGCACCCGTCCAATTGGGTGGCATGGGCGACGCCCTCGAAGGCCGAAACGTTGGAGAATACCGAATCGAAAGCCTGATCGCCAAGGGCGGCATGGGCAGTGTTTATCTCGCTCAAAAAGAGATGGATGGCGTCCCGATGAAAGTCGCCCTCAAGGTCATCCGTTTTGCCGCAAGCCAGGCATACCTTGCCCGCCGCTTTCGCATGGAGCGGCAGATCCTCGCCCGTCTCACCCACGAAAACATCTTGAGGCTTCTGGATGGAGGTGTTACCTCCGAAGGCCTTCCCTACATCGTCACCGAGTATTTGGATGCGCAAAACCTTGAGCAATGGCTCGAAACACAGCCCACCCTCTCCATGCGTCTCAAGGTCTTCCAGGGCATCTGCGACGGCGTCGCCTACGCCCATCGCAATCTCGTCGTTCATGGAGACATCAAGCCCAGCAACATCCTGATCACTCGCGACGGCACGCCGAAACTCGTTGATTTTGGCCTCGCCCGCCTACTCTCCAAAAAAGAGGACAGCGATCCTGAAGGCGGCCAACTCACCATAACGATGACGCCTGCTCTTACTCCCCGGTGGGCCAGCCCCGAACAATTGCGCGGCGAACCGCTCACTATCGAGAGCGACTGCTATGAACTCGGTCGCATTCTCTTTTTCCTCCTCACCGACCAGAAACCCTTCGACTTTGCTGGCCTCGGCTCACAACAGATTCTCGCAATGCTGAAGCATGAACAGCCGCCCAAGCCCAGTACAATTACCGGCGACGCGCGCCTTGCCGGCGACCTCGACAACATCACCCTAAAGGCGCTCGAGTACGAACTCGGTCACCGCTACCGCAGCGTGGATGCTTTGGCCGATGATATCGAGCGACATCTCGCCATGCGTCCCGTTTCGGCCCGCCGTCAGACCAGCGGGTATCGTCTGCAGAAATTCGTGCTGCGAAATAGAGGCCTGGTCAGCATAGTGAGTGCTGCCAGTATCGCTCTGATTCTTGCCATCGGTGCCGCGCTCTATCAAGCGCGCCAGGCGCGCCAGAGCTACGACAGCTCCAGGCAACGTTTCGAACAGCTTCGAACTCTCGCCAACTCACTCATCTTCGAGACCGATGAAGCCCTTGTGGGGCTTCAAGGCGCCACCAAAGTTCGTATGCGGCTGGTGCGAAGCTCGCTCGGTTATCTCGACGAGTTGTCAAAGCAGGATACGACGGATCCACAACTCAAAGAAGACCTCGCAGCTGCCTACGAGAAGATTGGTGAGATCCAGGGGGGGAATGGCTTCCTCAATTTCGGACAAACCAAAGAAGCTCTGGCCAGCTTCCGCAAGAGCGAGGCCCTCCGCGAAGCAATTCGCAAAGAGGCAAAAAAGGCCCCAGACTTCCTCTCGGCCAGCAACAACCTGGCCCGGATCTACGCGCGCATCAGCGGCACTCTTCGCGATGTCGGTGATATTGAGGGCGGTCTTTCCTACGAGCGAAAAGCCCTTGGCATCAGGCAAGCTCTCTTTGAGGGTGCTCCCGGCAATCTAACCTTCAAGCGCGCTCTCGCCTCCAGCCTCACCACTCTCAGCGGCAGTCTTTCTCAGCTGGGCGACTACCCTGGCGTCATGGAGACTAGACGAGAGGCCCTCAAGATGCACGAGGAAATTGTCGCAAGCAACCCGCAAGAAGCCTCCGATCTTCGCGGCCTCGCCCTCGCGCTGGCCCGCATGGGTTCAATCCAAATGCACGAGAATCTACTCAAGGAAAGTTTGGAGAATTACAAGCGAGCCCTCGATCTTGATCTTGGAATTCTCGAACACAACCCCACCCACGTGCCATACCTGCTCAGCTCCGGATGGTCGCACAACAACTACGGTGTAATTCTGGTTAGATTCGGACGAGCTGCAGAAGCTCTCGATCACTTCACAGAAGCCCGAAAGCTCTATGAAGCCGTTTCCTTTGCCGACGACCGGGACGTCCGAAGTAAATCACTTCTTGAAACCTGCCGCATTCGGACAGCGCAGGCCCTGCTGAGTCTTAGCCGAAACAACGATGCCCTTGGCTTTGTTCAGGCCGCCCTCAGTGGTCGCGAAAAGCTTGCTGCAACCAATCCCGCCAGCGCCGGAGTTCAAGGTGAAGTAGCCGAAGCCCATGCCGCCCTCGGCAATGTCTACGCTGCATTGCGACAACCAGCCAAGGCCAGAAACGAATATCGAACAGCTCAACAGATGCTTGAAAAGCTGGTCCAGTCCAATCGGGGTAATGCTGCCATGAAAGAAGATCTCCAGGCTATCGAAAAGGATGTCAAGGCGCTGGGTGTGTCAAGCCGGCCGGGATCCTTGCCGCGTTCCAGTTCGAATTAGCCCAGTCCCAAAGCATCTGTTGACTCAAGCCATCCGGCGGCTCGTGTCCCAGAAAACGCAAAGCTTGATGCAGCAGCCCTTTGGCCTCCACGCCATCAAGCGCTGGTGCCAGAGTTTGCTTTGACAGCTTCTCTCCATTAGCGCCAGTCGCTACCGGAATATGCGTGTAGCTCAGTTGCCGGTATCCGAGTAACTGCTGCAAATAGATTTGCCGCAGTGTTGAATCGAGCAGGTCTGCTCCTCGCACTACATGTGTCACGCCTTGCGCTTCATCATCCACCACTACGGCCAATTGGTAGGAGAAAATTCCTGAGCTGGGTCGCAGCAGAACGAAGTCCCCCAGATCCCGATCGAGATTCGATTCATACATTCCCTGCAATGAATCCTGAAACCACACAAGTTCATCCCTGACTCGCAGCCGCTGCGCCCGCACTGGTTTTCCAGCCTCGATCCCATTGCGGCAGGTGCCGGGGTATCGCCCTTCAGCACTATCGCTGATTTCTTTTCGGCTGCAGGAGCACGCGAAAACGTGGGCTCCCAAGCGATCGAGCTCTCTCTGGTAGAGCGCCGTCCTCCGGCTTTGGTATTCCACTTCTCCATCCCAACGGAAACCCATATCCACCAGCACCCGAAGAATCGACTTAGCGGCCTCAGCACTGCAGCGCGGGGTGTCGATGTCTTCCATCCGCACCAGCCACTGGCCGCCATGCCGGCGTGCTTGAAGATAGCTGGCTAATGCCGCGACAAGAGAACCAAAATGTAGGGGACCGGTTGGGGAAGGGGCGAATCGTCCACGATACATGGATGACCACAATTCTGAGGATGGTGGGCGCGCAGGGACTCGAACCCCGGACCCCCTCGGTGTAAACGAGGTGCTCTAACCAACTGAGCTACGCGCCCTTAACAGCAGCTTCATTTTCTAGTCTAACATCGACCAATGGCATACCATGAGGGGTGCGGTTCCAGATGTGCATCTTTTTGATTTTGGCCATCGCTTGCGTGCTCAGCTCCTGCACAAGCAAGCTGGTCCAGGCCAGTGGCTATTCCGAAGTCCAGCTCAGTGGAGTGGCTGCCTTAAGTCTGCCCGCCCAGTTTCTGCCCATCCAGCAGCCCGTTGCCGCTGAGCGCCCACAACTCGGCGTCGACTTCCTCGGTGATGTTGCAGGGGACCCGACAGACCAGAACTTCTGGGCCATCACACATGCTTTTGCCTTCCGCGAAACCCGTTCCCCTGCCGGTCTGCCTGTGCTTCCCGCTATGATGGTGGTCAGCCGCGTAGCCAATCCGCAATCCTTCGTTTCGGCTCAGCGCTTCTTCGAAACTTCGATCCGCTTCTCTCCAGACCCGCGCTGGAACTCGCCACGTCGTTTGGAATGGAAATCCCGCCAGGTCTCAAAGTCGTTGTCCATTTTTGAAGCCGAACTGGTCCCGGGCAAACTTGGTGCCACTGTCCTGGTGATGGTGGATCGAGAATCTCTCATTCAGGCAATGCTGCTCGGGGAGCGGAGCGTTCTCGAAGCTGAAGTCGCCCGGCAGGTGCTGAGCGATCTTCGCTCGGGATTCCGACTCGACAAGCCGCTCGATGACTACTTTCACAAGGTCAATCAAGCCGTCCAGGCTAACGCCGATCAGAGGCGTAAACATTATCTCGTCTTGCTGGAATATCTTCAGAAAGAAGAACTCGACTACACGCCCACTCCCCGAGTAGTTGTATTCAACTCAAACCTTGCTGGACAGTTCTGGTGGCCGGTCTTTGATCGAAGTGGCGTTCCTTCACACTTTGCCATTGCCGGCCGCCTTGGCAACCTTAAGAAGTCCGGCCCCGCCGTATGGAAACGCCTCGAAGAACTCTTCCCGAATATGCGCATGGTCAGCGCTGAGCAGGAGGCTGAGAAGTGGCGATGGAAATCGCTCACAGGCGCGACTGCCGTTAGCGCCAGAACCACATCGTTGCTTCTCGATACACGCTGGGCCGGAGAGAGCGACAATAACGCAAAACAAGCTTTCGCCACACTGGAGTTCCCTTTTACTAAAGAGCCGCCCAATCTCTCGGGGTGGCTCAATGCTCTTGAGGCAGCCGGCAAGCAGGCACTTTCTCAAGGGCTTGTCTCTGTCGATGAGCTCCGCTAGAGCGAACGGGCAAAAAGCACAGTCCAAACCGTAACAACCAGGGCGTGCGCGATCATGGCTGCTCTCAATGAATGTGCCTTCTCAAACGCCCTTCCATAAAAAACACCGGCAACCGTTGCCAGTAAGGCGAATCGCCAGTTCGGAAAGTTGCGGTAGGGCAAGTGGACTGCTCCAAAACAAAGACTCGACAACAGTACTCCAATCCATTTCGCTCCCAGGCTCTGGCTCAGCAACGGCTGCAGCACTCCCCGAAAGAAAAACTCTTCTCCTAGCGCAACGAAAAGATACATGCCCACAAAAATGCCCACCGATGCAAAGGGAATCAGCCAGCCCTCCATCTTCGGCAGTTGAAAACGCAGCACGCCAAAATAGAGGCCAATCGGCAGTAGCAAAGCAAAGAAAATCAAGAACTGTTGAATGCCAGTTACCCAATCTCTTCTGTCTGGCCAGATCCCAAAGCCAGGCACCTTCCAACCTCTCAGGAAAAGAAATACCGCTATTCCAATCCTTAGCCATAACAGCTTGGCCAGTGCGCCCAGCTTCAGCCCGCCCTCGGGGCTGGGAAAGAAACCCTGATACCAGGGCGAGAGGATAAAAGCAGCCAGCAAACCCAAAAGCAGCAGGTCGGCGACAGGCCGGTGAGGCAGCACCAGAAACCACAAGCAGACGATAGCGAGTGACACAGCCAGGAGCGGAAATTCCTCAGCCTTCTGCCCTAACGCTGCATGTAGCACCAACACTGGCACAACACCGCTAAGCCAGATCAGCAATGCCTGGAGGTAGCGATTCACTTTGCCAAAACGTTTGGCGAAGGCAGGCCAAGCGGGCAAAAAATAGAAGACCGCCTCCAGCAGCAGGCCCGGTAGCAATAACCATGGGATGTTCTTCATTGAGTTGCCAGGCTTTCCTCGCGATGGTAATAAAATCGAATCAGCACCAGTAGCAAAGCACTCAACAGCACCATGCACGGGAGCCCACCTTCTGGTCCGTAATTACCTCCGGTCCAAACCTCATCCAACTTCCACCGGATCGTAAACGGAACCACTGGAACCGGCATTCCGCTCACGTTCAGGCCAAAGAGCACGGTCGCAAAATTCCACCCAAAGTGCGCGCCTGCTGCTGCCCACAAGCTTCGCCTCCATGCCATCAGCATTCCCAGTACCGCTCCGGCCAGAAAAGTATTTACCATTGTGTATTCGTTAGCCCCAGGATTATTCCAGTGCAGCGCCGCAAACGGAGCGCTCGTCACGAGGATAGCTCCCAGCATGTGGATGGGTTGAACCAAGGTTTGAAATGCATATCCTCGCATGATCAACTCTTCGCTTAAGGCGGCGATGAACATCATCACCATCAGTGCCGCCAAGCCATATGGGCTGCGGATCTTGGTCTCGGCACTGACAATTTCGCCCATCCCTACAAGCACGAATGGAACGACAAGCAGCGCAACCATCAGCCCTCCCCCCAGCATTGAAAGTACTGTCTCGGCGATGGCGCTGCGAACCAACGGTAGGCCTAAGTCGCTGAGCTTGGCCCGATGGGCGAAGCGCAAAAGCAGCCAGGAAACAAGCAGTCCCATGATGAGGTCGGGTACCGACTGCAGCAGGTTCGCCGCCAGCTTTCTAGGCATCGGGATAGAACTGCGAAATCCTATTAGCCCCAGGCCCAGAAGGATCGCACTGGTACCGATTGCGATCAATGCGCCAGCGCTGCGCATCAGTGCGGCAAAGGCCACCAGCGTACGAAAGATCCACCCGTCAGGGGTTGGTGGCTGCTGCGGTTGGTCATAAAGCACTTTTCACAAACCTAACACAGGGCTGTGCTTTAATCACAGTAAGAGCCGAGCGCCCTCTTCGGTTTCAGGTAAAGAAATCGGACAGCTCTTGGGTTGTGGTGAGGTCAGAAAGATACTAACGGGGAAGACCAGGCAGACAACTGCAAAGCAGATCACCAGCGCCTGCTCAAGAATCGAGTACCGGTAAAGCTGCGGGAACCAGCTCATGAACACATAGAAGAGCAGGACCTGCCAGGCAAAGACAGGCAAGTCGTAGTTGCCTACCGCTACAAATACTCTTCCCTGCCGTGCCAGTCTAAGCAGCGGTGCAGGCACCAGCCACAGGAAAGCCACCCACAGGTAGAGGTTGAGAATCATCAGCGGCCCGGCGTGGCTGCGGTCGATCCACCAGGCGGGGATGGCCTGAGAGAATGCCTCGAGCCCGAAGATTTCTGCATGCCGAAGCATCACAAGGGTAGTCATGCAGCCGAAGAGCGCCAGATTAAGCGCCTTGCTTTCCTGCGGCCGCTCCATTGGCTGCGTCGCTTGTGTGAAGCCTAAATAGAGCGAAGTCACAAACAGAAACTGCCATCCAGCGCTGTCAAAGACGGTGGAGAATGGCGGCAACGGCAGGCTGTAGCCAGACTGCGCAGCCAACCACAGCAGGAAGCTTGAACCCAGAATCGACTTCTCGTGTCCACTCTGGAATCGTTTAAGAATCCAGGGTGTGCAGAGCAGAAAGAAAATGTACATCGGAAGAAACTCAAGCAGAGGCGCATCCGAATTCAGGAGAGCAGAACTCATCAGTGCCTTCCAGGGACGATTCACCACGTCTTCGATTTCTCTTCCAAAAGGAGCATAGATGGCAAGGGTCAGTGTGATGACCGCGACGCAAAGGTGCAAGCCATAGGCCTGGGCCGCTCGACGCCAGATGTGGCGATAGATGCTGAGGGGGTCGGGAGCTCCGAGGTAGCGTGTATAGTATTTGGCCAGCGAAAACCCGGAGAGGAAGACAAAGACTGCGGCAGCGCAGAAGAAGCCAAGTGGACGATACGTAAAAATCGAGATCCAGTGGTTGCGCAAGTGATCGATCATCATCAGCGGAAGGCACAATCCACGAACGAAATCGATCGTGAGATCGCGTGCACCGTATCTTGGTTCCTTGAGATCCATTTGTCCTATCCTGTGAATCGGCGCAGCATAGGATTGCAGGCTGGGTGAAAATGCTGATTTTTATCTCGCGTCTACCTTAGCTCGAATGGAACATAATCAAGGAGGAACTTTTAACCCTTTCTTTCTTATGGAACCAACCACCCCCTTTCGACTAGACGGAAAAGTTGCGCTTGTCACCGGCGGCGCAAGCGGCATCGGTGAGCGCACCTGCCGAGCTTTCAGCCAGGCCGGCGCGAGCGTGATCGTCGCCGACATTGACACAAACAAAGCTGAGGCTCTGGCTGCAGAACTGCCCGGCAGCCGGGCGATGCATTGCGATATCACCAGCGAAGAATCTGTGAAGCATGTCTTCCAGCAGATTCCTCATCTCGATTTACTGGTCAACAATGCCGGCATCGGCCTTGTTGGCGGCGTAACTGAGACCGAAGTCTCTGATTTCGAGAAGATCTTCAAGGTGAATGTCACGGGCATGTTCATTGTGACCAAGCATGCCGTACCGCTTCTGATTGCCAGCCACGGCGCGATGGTCAATATCGGGAGTGTTGCCGGCTTGATTGGCGTACGTCGCCGCTTCGGCTACTGCGCAAGCAAAGGCGCAGTGGTTGCCATGACGCGTCAGCTTGCCGTCGACTATCCCACAGAGTTTCGCGTAAACTGCATTTGCCCCGGCACGGTCGACACGCCATTTGTCGAAGGCTATCTTGAGAAGTATCACAAGCATGAAAAAGACAAGGTTCGCGGCGAGTTGAACCAGCGCCAGCCAATTGGCCGCCTGGGCAAGCCCGACGAGATTGCACATCTTGCTCTCTACCTCTGCTCGCAGGAAGCAGCCTTCGTCAACGGCAGCGTGATCACCATTGATGGCGGCTGGACTGCAGCTTAAGCGAAACAGATCAGCCCTGAGGCTCGTCTTTCCAGAAAGAACTGCCTATGATACTAATACTGTTTTCTCTTAGTCTTGGGCTCTTCGCTCAGAACGCCCCAATTGTCACCTTCAAAGCGGAGGTTGTAGCCAAAAGTACGAAGGCTGTGAACTACCGTCACCGTATGGGCGCGACCAACGTTGACTTCAAAGGCACTGCGCAGATGCCGCAGGCGCTTGGCAAAGCTAAGGTCGAAAGTAAGGCGGGGCGGATCCAGATTGACTTCGAGATTCGCAATATGGAAGGTGCCACCAAATTTGGCAACGAGTATCTGACTTATGTTCTTTGGGCGATCACGCCGGAGGGGCGCCCGCAGAATCTGGGTGAAGTTCAGCTATCGAGCGGCAAAGGCAAGCTTAGTGTCACAACAGAACTACAGGCTTTCGGGCTTCTGGTCACCGCAGAACCATATTTCGCAGTGACGATGCCGAGTGACCTGATTGTGGCCGAAAACGAACTGCGCCAGGACACACTAGGCCGCTTTGAGACCATCGATGCCAAGTACGAACTCCTGCAACGCGGTGAGTACGCCAAGATGGCGAATCCAATGAAGATGACTCTCGATCCCAAGGTGCCTCTTGAGCTCTATCAGGCCCGCAACGCCTTACTCATCGCCAAGAGCGTCAAGGCTGACAAGTACGCTCCAGAGGTGATGCTCAAGGCCGAGTCGAGTCTAAAGCAGGCCGAGGAGTATCAACTGCGTAAGCGCGAGGCCAAGCCCACGGCGATGATGGCCCG
>JBKJUN010001020.1:0-15118 GCA_046590555.1 Bryobacter sp.
TTGCGCCGGCTGTGAAGACGATGCCCTCCAGGCGGGCTTTGGGTTGGCCTGAACGCGATGTTCACGGCGAATCAACTCACTGCGTTCTGCGTTCTTGTAAGCTTCAGGCAGCAATGCACGGCTGGGGACTGAATGGACGCGGCAATGGCAGCCAGCATCCTCAGTTGAAGATCCGTCCACAGTGAGGAAATAGTTGTACCACTTCTTATCGTTAGCCATTGGAACACTGTAATGATTTGCTCGTGGCATTGTTTTCTCCGCAGTGAAACGAAATCCCCAGGCTCGCTATACTGTAAATACTTACAGTATGAAACTGACCACACGCCAACAGGAAATTCTTGATTTCATCAGCGATTTTCGAACAGAGCAGGGCTGCTCGCCCTCGATCCCGGAAATGCAGCGGGCCTTCGGCATGAAGAGCCCCAACGGGATTGCCAGCCACCTCGCCGCTCTTGAGACCAAGGGCGCGATCCGGCGGGCAAACCGTGGCTCCCGCCAAATTGAAGTCGTGGGCAATGGCCCAGTCGTCTCGATTCCGATCTACGGCGGAATTCCCGCCGGGCCGCCGCAAGACATGGGGCAGGTACGGAGTGAAGGCTGCATGCAGGTAGACCTCGAAACGCTCGGCTTCAAGCCGCAACGCGGTTGTTATGCGCTACGGGTGCGGGGAGATTCGATGAAGGATGCTGCAATACTCGACGGCGACATCGTAATCTTGCAGCCGACACCAAACCCGAAAGCCGGGCAGATTGTCGCAGCGCTAATCGATGGTGAATCGACGCTCAAGCGGCTGGTGCTGGCCAAAGGGAGATGGTATTTGAGAGCGGAGAATCCCGCTTATCCAGAACTGATCCCGCGCTCGGATCTGGTAATCCAGGGCGCGGTTCAGATGATCATTCGCCAGTTAAAAGGCTAGTTACGGTAGGAAAGCTGTAGGGGACGGGTGGGGCGGGCAGGGCCGAGATCGTTCATCACGTCGCGTACACGTTCGCGATAACCAGGGACCGGGTTGTAGGTGGTGAGGATCTTGTCGATCGGCTTGTTGCGGTAGTAATGAGAGTTGGCCAACCGTTCGGCGACGGTGTGAATGCTCTCCTTGACACTCACAAAGCGGTGATCGCCATTGCTCCATCCAAAAATGTTGTTGTTGTGGAATGTCTTGCCTCCACTGCTTTCGACGAAGGCGATGCTGGGCAAAAGACGCCAGTCGAGGTTGTGACGGTCGGCGGCGGCAACAAAATCTCTTGCCAGCGGCTTGACCGGACACTGCTTTTCTTCGAAGTACTTTTCGAGGCGGACCAACCTGGGGTCCTGTTTTCCGGCTGCCTCATCTCCGGCCGGGGCGGGAGAAGTGGCCACGAATGGGCCTGCCATAATTCCAACAATAGCGAGCAGTCTGCTCGACGGTCCAAAATTCATGATTCGAAAATCACTCCTTGCGATGGTACTCCGGTCCTAGGGGACCGATGTTGGCTTCGCTCGGGGGAGACGACGTGGCTCCACTCTAACGTGCCTTTGTGGGGGTATCAAGGGCCAAATGCGAACTACTTGCTTTTGGCGCAGGAATGCGAGCGGGTCTCGCTCATGACTGTATTATAGCTATTTATGATGCCAAGTGTGGTGACCCTCCCTTTCCTGCCGCCTTTCGACTGGAAGGGCCTTCTGCGCTTCTTTGGCCCCCGGGCCATCCCTGGGGTCGAGGCAATTGAGGGAGACGTGTTACGACGGAGTTTCAGATCGGAGGCTGGTTGGGGCTGTCTCGAAATCAGAGAGGTCGCGGGCGAACCCCATCTGGAGTTGGAAGTTTGGGGCGACGGAATCGGCGCGATCCGCGATTTGGCGGCCCGCGTTCTCGATCTCGACGCTCGCCCCGATGAGGTTAAAGCCAGGCTGGGCGGGGATCCGACGGTGGGTCCGCTCTTGAAACGATGGCCTGGAGTCAGGTTGCCCGGGGCCTGGGATGGCTTTGAAATGGGGGTGCGAGCCATCCTCGGTCAACAGGTATCGGTAAAGGCAGCGCATACTTTGGCGGGTCGGATTGTGGCTCAATTCGGTCACCCATACTCTAGTCCTTTCCCTAGCGTGACTAAGCTTTTTCCCTTAGCGGAAGAGCTGGCGCAGGTAGCAATCGAGGACTTAGCTGCTGTCGGGATCACACGCAAACGGGCTGAGACGCTGCATCATTTTGCGGAGTGGTCGAGTCTGCAGGCTGAGAATCGAGGGCCTCTGATCGACTTGCCGGGGATCGGCCCGTGGACGGAAAGCTACTTTCGGATGCGAGGCAGTTCAGATCGAAATGCCTTCCCGGCTGGCGACCTTGGAATTCAGAAGGCTCTCGGGATTTCGGGATTGGGGCCGATCAAAGCGGCTCGAGAGGCGGAAAAATTGAGTGCCCAATGGGCACCGCTCCGAGCTTATGCGGTATTTCTATTGTGGAGATCGTTATCGCAGGGGGAGGAATTTTGATCTATTTGCGCTACATGGATTCGCCGGCGGGCCGGATCACCTTGACCTCAAACGGTGAAGCATTGACGGGTTTGGCCTTTGAAGAGGAGCGGCATCCACGCGATCGGTCGGGAGCGATTGAAGAACCGGACGCAATCCTGATCGACGCCGAAAGGCAATTGCAGGAATACTTCGGCAAGTGGCGGCGGAGTTTCGATTTACCGTTGCAAGCATCCGGGACCGTGTTTCAGAGAGAAGTCTGGACACTGTTGGCCCAAATTCCTTTTGGGGAAACCATCTCCTATCGGGAGCTGGCCAAGCGTTTGGGCAAAGAAAAGGCGGTTAGAGCGGTGGGGATGGCAAACGGCCGGAATCCGATTTCGATCGTGATCGCGTGTCATCGGGTGATAGGCGCAAATGGAGATTTGACGGGCTATGGCGGAGGATTGTGGAGGAAGGAACTCTTATTGCGCCATGAAGGGGCGATGCCAAACCTTTTGTTTTGAGATGAAAAAAGACGAGACGCTTGGGGGATCGCGTCGGGTCTTGTGAGAGGAGTAAGAGATTTACTGACTGATGGATTTGGAGTCGTTTTGGGTAACGACGGCAACACTGGCAGCAAGCCCCGCAACGCTGGCGACGGTAATACCGGCAATCATTGCGGTGGAGATGCCGGTTGCGACAGTAGCAGTTCCGACAGCAGTAGCAGTTCCGACAGCGGCAGCAGTTCCACTTGCAGCAGTTCCGCTAGCAGCAGCAGCGGCACCTCCTGTAGCAGCAGCGCCGGCTGCAATAGCTGCCGGGCTTCCAGCCGCTGCACAGGTGGTGGCAGCAACAGTGCTTGGCGTGATGAGTTGTTTGACCACAAGCGTTCTTCGATCATCACCGGCAGAGTTTACAAGTTGGCCAATGGCTTGCACACGGGCACCCAGGAAGGCCGCAGGATTACCACCTTGAAGCTCGGTCTTCTGGCAGGTGACTTCGTCAGTGAGAAAGTAGTGTCCTTTCTCATTAACAACCTTGCCGGTAATTCGGGTATCCTCTTCACGGCCACCACTTGCGGCAACAGAGAAAGCCAAGGTTTGGCCAGGACGCACCATGGCAATCAGCAGGCCACTGGATTTGCGCACCTCTGTTGAACTGGAGGCAGCCGTTACGATCAGTTCTCGCAGGTTCGGTCGCTGAACCATGCCACCACTGGCTTTGATCTTCAGCTCGCCGGCCAAAATGCTGAGCCGGTTAGCGCCGGCCGGGATCGAATCGATACGCGCAGAACCGTAGTCGAGTGCAATCCCCTCAGCCCCAACGCTCAGGCTGGTGGAAGCACCGAGCCACATTCTTGTGCCATCGGCGAGATAAAGTTGCCCCGTGTTGCGCATTGTCTCCAGTCGAGCACCGGGTAATACATTGCCAGAACCGGAATGATCGGTTCCATTGATGCGGAGGACTCCCGGCGACCAGACAACTGCCGGAGTGGCGCTAGAGGACAGGACGCTTGCCAATTTGGGTCCAGACAGAAGCGACCCGCAAGCCAGGGCAATAAAAAAAGATGATCTCAGGATTGATGTTTGCACGTTGAGTGACCTAGATGTCTTATCGGAATCAGAAGCTTAACATGAGAGAAAGAAATTCAAACAATGCCATACTCCTTTTGTTCGCCTACGCCGATAATTGATTGTGATGAGGCTCATGCGCCTCCCGGTCTTCCTCTGTTGGCTCCTCTGTGCGGTAGGAGTCACAGCCTCTTCCAGCGCTGCCTGGGTGCTTTGGCTCGGTACGCATTCTCCAACAAAAGAACAACTACTCAAGATCCTCCCGGTGGCCGAGGCCCTTGGCCTGCCTACGTCTGCCTACTGGATCCAAGTGGCAGATCTCGACCCGGATGAAGAAGAAGCGTGCATCCGCGCCGTAATCAGAAGCAACCCGCGTGAGCTCAAGGCTCTACTGCGACTTGCACTACTCGTCGAATTCAGGGGCGATCGCCCACAGGCCCAACGATTGATTGATCAGGCAACGGGCTACCACCGTTCCTACAAAAGTTATACAGCAGCCCTCACACAAGCCGCCCGGTGGCGGGACACAAACAGGATCGAGCGATTTGCTCGCCTGGCGCTTAAATATTGTCCGAAGGATGCCGACGGGATCTATTCGCAGTTGACCGGCTTGGGGCTGGGAGAGGAAGTCCTGGCCGGAGCAGACGAAAAATGGCGGGCCGACTATCTGCGCTTCCTGATCGGCCAGTCGCGGCTCAAGGAAGCACTGGCATTTCAGCCGAAACTGGGAAAGTCTCCGCAGCTTGACCGCTACCGGCTGGAGCTCTGTGACCGCCTTTTCTGGAATGGGCAAAAACAGGAGGCGGCAGAACTCTTTGCCGTTCTGCATCCCGGCTTTGCGGCTGAAGGCTTCTTCAATTTGCAATTGAGATCGAGGCCAAGTTCTCTTGGCTTCGACTGGAGATTGAGCCAACACGTAAAGACAAAATTGAATTGGCGCCCGGGCGAACTCGAAGTGAAGGTGAGTGGGCACTCTCAGGCTCTTGAGTTACTGAGCATTCTGGTCCAAGCTCGCAAAAAGCCCGTGGAGAGGGTTATTCCCGCCTGGAGCGGAGAAACCGACGGCCTGTATTGGCAGATGGCCGAGGCAGGGTCGAGATGGAAGCGCGTGGCGTTGATGGCCCCTCCAGGGGATCGCGACCGGAGTTTTCGCCTGCTGGAAGTGCATTTCGAATGAAAACGGTCGCTACTGCTCTCATTTTGATCGTCGCCCTGATCAGCGTTGCCGATCGGAGCCACGAAGTCTGGCTTGGAGTGCGTGCAATTTGCTTTGCAGGCTGCCTCGTCCTGGCTTCAGCGAACCCAAATCGACTGCTCTATGGCTTGGCCGCCGCCTTCTCCGCCATCTCACTGACTGGAATAGCCGGGTTGGACCTGGCCATCGTTTGCGTTGCCTTTACGCTTCTCGATCTCAAATTACGATACTTGGCGGCGATCATTGCCGGAATTGGCCTGACGGGCGCACTAAGTTTTGGCTATTCCAGATGGGATCAGGCCTGGACGCCGCTCTTCTTCCCCTTCCACAACCGAAACCATTATTCTGTTTTTTGTGAACTAGGGCTACCCCTATTGGTATACGCCAGCCGACAGAAGCATAGCCGATTCTTCCTCTTCGCTGGGGCATTGATGCTCGTCGCAGCCTTGGCTGGAGGCTCCCGGGCGGGAGCGCTGCTGCTCCTGCTCGAAGCCACAACGCTTTGGCTGGCTGTCGCTGGAAAAGAGAAGGCCTGGATGGCGGTGCCGGCAATCGCGATTGCAGCCAGCATTTTTTTTCTGGTGAGCGGCGGCGAGCGGATTCAGAATCCATTTGCCGGGGATCACCGGCTCGAGATTTGGCAGTCTGGGTTAGAAATGGTGGCCGCACATCCGCTAACAGGCTGGGGCATAGGCCAATTCACGACGGTGTATCCGGCCTTTGCGCTCTTTGACAATGGGGAATTTGTCAACGCCGCACATTCCGACTGGATCGAGTGGGCAGTAGAGCTAGGAATCCTCCCAGTGGCAATATTCCTTGGCTTCTTTTTCATGTGGATGCGAAAAATGATCCAGTTCTATCCTTCTTGGGGTATTCTCATTGGTGCATTGCATGCGGCGGTAGATTATCCCTTCCACCTTCCAGGCCTCCTGGTATTTGCTGCGGCGATTGCGGGGAGTATTTCAGCTTATGGCACCAGAATCGAAGCCAAATCCACAGATCGTCAAAGACGAAATCATCGAACATATACGCCGTGAAGGCCTCGCGATCTACCACGTAGAACCTGAAATGTGGCCGGAAGATCGATCGGTCTGGTGGGACACCAGCCGCGTGCCCGACTACAAGAAATTCATCACGGCCGCCAAAAGCGCGGGCGCAAAAATGATCCTGTACTACGACCAGGATCTAAGCGAAAAAACCATCGCCAACGCTGAAGACGCCCTCGAAGTTGCCATACTTGAGCCCGAAGAATATCGTGAGTATGCCCGTCAGATTGGCGAGCTTCGCTCCTACATTGGCTTCACCAGCCGCCTCGGCGTGGGTTTTGCCAGCGAAGGAATGTTTTACTGGTTTGACCTCGAATCCCCCTGGTATGAGGATCTGGTAGATATGCTCGAAGACCTTCACCTGTCAGGATTCCCTCGTGAAGGAATCGGCGGCGCCGATGAGGACGAGGACGAAGATCCCCCTATCGGGAATTTCTACTCGAACAACTAGGCTAACCACTCATGTCATTTTTGAGTCCGCGATGGGCTTTTGCCGAGCCAAGTGCAGAAGTCGAAAGACTGGCAGCGGATTTCGTCAGCAACTTCGCAATCTCGCCCACAGTCGCACGAGTGCTCATCCGCAGGGGCCTACGCGAGGCAGGCCAGATCGACGCATATCTCAATCCCGGCCTCAGTTCCTTGCACCCGTGTGAAAACCTCCTGGGGCTCAAGGCTGCGGTAGCCAGAATCCAGACGGCCATTTCGAAAAAGGAGAAGATTCTCCTTTACGGCGACTATGACGTCGACGGCACCAGCGCCATCGTCATTCTGAAAACCGTCCTCGACCTGCTGGGAGCATCCGTTGCCGCCTTTGTGCCACATCGAATCCTCGATGGCTACGGCATGAAGGAAGACCGGATTCGCGAAGCAGCAACAGAAGGCGTCACACTGATCATCAGCGTTGATACCGGAATCCGGGCTGGAGATGTCGTGACGCTCGCCTCATCCCTGGGGCTTGACACGATCGTCACAGATCACCACCTGCCTGAAGCCGAGATCCCCCCCGCAGCGGCAGTTCTAAACCCTAACCAGCCAGGCTGCGAGTATCCAAACAAGCACCTCTGCGGTGCTGGTGTCGCCTTCAAGCTGGCGCAAGGGCTGCTTGAGCAATCCACTATGCTCGTAGCCAAGCAGCAGCGGCTCGTAGAGTCCCTACTCAAGATCGCAGCCCTGGCAACGGTCGCTGACATCGTCCCTCTCGAAGGCGAGAACCGCGCGATCGTAAAGCTTGGCCTGGCCGGCATGGCAGACGTCAAAAACCCCGGTCTGCGCGCATTGCTCGATGTCTCGGGCATCAAACCCGGCACGGCCCCCACGGCGCGGCAAGTCGGCTTCCAGATCGGCCCCAGAATCAATGCCGCAGGCCGCATGTCCAGTGCCTCGGAAGTACTCGATCTTTTCTTTACCCAGGACGAAACGACAGCCCGCCGCATCGCTGCCACACTTGACGAACTAAATCGCGAGCGGCAAGACACCGAGCAGGAAATGCGCGAGGCAATCTTCAAGTCAATCGAAGATGACCCGGCTTGGGAGCACCGCCTCGGCCTCGTCCTGTTTGGCGAAGACTGGCACCTCGGCGTCGCCGGGATCGTAGCTGGCCGCATCGCTGAAAAACACCGCAAGCCAACCTTTGTCCTCACCCAGCAAGAGAAAGACGGCGAATTCGTGGTGAAGGGTTCAGGGCGTTCGATCCCCGGCTTTCATCTACTCGATGCACTAGAGTCGATGGCCCATCTCTTCGAACAGTTTGGCGGCCACGCCCAAGCCGCCGGCGTCACTCTCAAGCGGGCACATGTACCGGCCTTTGTCGATGCCTTTGCCGCCTACGCAGCAACGCAACTCGATGATGAAAAGCGGCGCTCCATAATCAATATCGATGCAGAACTCACCGTGCCAGAGGTCGGCATCAGCCTTTATGACGAAGTGCAGCGCATGGCCCCCTTCGGCTATCACAATGCTCCGCCGGTCTTCGCCCTCAAAGGCCTCGAAGTAGCTTCCCCTCCCTTTGCGATGAAAGGTAAACATCTCAAGCTCACCGTCCGTCAATCCGGCCGGCTGATCAATCTCAAGGGCTGGAGTGTCCCGCAAGAATGGTTTGCACTCAAGGCGGGCGACCGCGTCGACGCAGCCTTCCAGCTTGAGCACGACAGCTACGACGGCTGGGCACCGATCCTCAAAGACCTTCGCCGCAGTTGATAAACTCAAAGCGATGCTTCGAATCCTTTTGATCTCACTGATAGGTGTAGCCTGTCTTCCTGCCGCTTCCTGGAAACAGCTCTTCAACGGCAAAGACACCAGTGGCTGGCAAATGACCGGGCCTGGTTCCTTTGAAATTGAGGACGGCCTGCTGGTCACCAAAGGCGGCATGGGCCTGCTCTATTACAAAGAAAAACCTTTCGCCAACACCACCATCAAGGTGGTCTTCAAGACCACTGGCACCCGCGCCAATTCCGGCCTCTACATCCGCATGCCAGAGCAACCCAAAGACCCCTGGTACGGCGTCCACAATGGCTACGAAGTACAGATCGATTCCGGTGGTGACGAGTGGCACCGCACCGGCGCCATTTACTCGCTATCAAAAGCTGACGGTGAATGGAAGCAAAACCCAGCCGGAGAATGGAACACGATGGAGATCCTACTCAAAGGCAAGACAACGATCGTGATGCTCAATGGCAAGAAAGTCAACGAATACGTCGAAGGCCAACCCGTGCCAGAGCGCAAGGCCTGGTATGAACCCGTCCGTGGCCCGCGCACCGATTCCGGCTATATCGGCATCCAGAATCACGATGCCAATTCAAAAGTAAGCTTCAAGGAAATCAGCGTTAAAAAATAGGCTCGAAGCCGTCATCGAGCACCCGGCCATCCTTCATACGCACCTTGCGATCGGCGAAATCCGCCGCCTCAGGATTGTGCGTGATCATCAGGATTGTCTGCCCATACTTCTTGTTAATGCCGCGCATGATCTCGAGCACAGCAATGGAATTCTCGGTATCGAGATTACCTGTAGGCTCGTCCGCAAGCAGAATTTTCGGTTGATTGACCAGGGCGCGCGCAATCGCGACGCGCTGTTGTTCACCGCCGCTCAGAGCACGCGGCTTGTGTAATATACGATTCGCGAGCCCCAGCGAACTGAGCACTTCCTGAAACCAGGGCTGGTTCATATTGTGCGTGCCAGCAAGCTGTTCAGCCAGCGCGATGTTGTCGTAAGCCGTAAGCGTAGGCAAGAGGTTGTACTTCTGGAAGACAAAGCCAACAGTCCCGCGCCGCATTTTTGTGCGGTCCAGATCCGTCATTGCAAGTAGATCTCGCCCACCCAGATGAATGTCGCCGCTGGTGGCAGGCGTCAGCCCGCCAAGAATATTGAACAACGTGGACTTGCCGCTGCCGGAGTGTCCGACGATAGCGAGAAACTCACCATCACCCACACTCAGATTGGCACCGCGCAGTGCGTGTACATCCACATCGCCCACACGGTATTTCTTCTTGAGATCACGGATTTCGATGATGGGCGGTTTACTCATATGCGAGAGCCTCCACAGCATCCTGACGTGCAGCTTTGTAGCCAGGATAAAGAGCGCCTATCAATGAAGCAAAAACTGCCACAGCCATTGATATCGGCCACCATTCATAAACAATCTGCATCTGAAGACTGGCGGGAATCAGAGTCGCAATCAGCCATTGCGTCGCATAACTCAAACCAACACCCATCATGCTTCCAACAATAGAAAGCGCGATCGTTTCGCGAAACAGCAGACCAATCACAAAGCTCGGAGTAGCACCAAGGCTTTTGAGAATTCCGATTTCACGAGTTCGTTCAAGCACTGCGGTATAGAGACTCAGAAAGACAACCAGGAATCCAACCACAACCGCCAGGCCAACAATCACGTTGAGGAAAGGCCGCAAGCCCGGAGCATTATCGATGCTGATGAGAGAAGTAAATGCCTGCATCGAATAGATCGGGTATTCCTTCATCGAGGGCAGCGCTTTGATCTGATCGACAATCGCATCCACATTCTTTGCATCATCCACTTTGAGGTAGATCTGGCTGTACTTGCCCGTATTGCCGGTCAGATCCTGCAGGACATCGACATCCATAAAAATACGGCTCATCTTGCCACTCTCAACAATGCCGGAAACATTCCAGTCGCGGTTCATCATTGTGACAGGGCCGCCCACTTTCAGCTTGCGCTGGGCAGCATAATACTCATCGACGATGACATCGTTTTTTGTCTTCCATGAGCCGCCCGACTTGAAGGTGAAGCCGCCACTAAATTGATCAAACTTCTTTATGTCGATGCCAGTCGCGCTGTTGAGGAAACCTTCCATATTGTGAACGGTAACCCCAAGGGCATCGGTGACATGCGGTTGCTCGAGAAGATAGCCCACCATTGCCTCCTTCATCGAAGGAGCACTCATCGAAAGAACACTCGTATTGGGAGGCCGAATGATAATGTCAGCACCGACACCACGGCTTCTGCGCTGGAAGTCGTTCAGCATGCCATGGCTCATCCCCACAAGCGTGAGCATCAGATTCACCTGAATGGCGATGGCAAAGACTACCAGGAGTGTCCGGATGGGCCTGTGCTTCAGGTTTTCAAGGACAAGTTTGTTCGTCAATTCTTAATTGTAGCCCGCGAGGTTAGTACCCAGAGAAAGAACGGGCCACCGAGCAGTGCCGTAATCACTCCCACTGGCAATTCAGCCGGGGCGAAAACGGTTCGTCCGATGGCATCACAGACGGCTAAAAACGCTCCTCCCAGCAGAAAAGACGCCGGCAACAGAAGCCGGTGATCCGGCCCAATCAACATGCGAAGTGCATGAGGCACGATCAGCCCCGCAAAACCAATCGGCCCCGTAATCGCCGTCACCGAGCCAGCCAGAATCGACCCGGCCGCATAACCTAACCGCAAGCTCGATCGCGTATCAAGACCCTTCGCCGATGCCCAGCCCTGTCCCACCGCCAGCAGATTCCAGTGGTGGGAACGCCAGATCAGCACTGCGGCAGCAGGCAGCACAAACAAAGAAAGTAACCCCAGAGTGCGGTATTCCACAGCATCTACGCCGCCCATAAGCCATCGCGTAATCGCAAGGCTCCGCCCAAGCGAGGTCACACTCTGAAGGAACAACATGATCGCCACGCACATCGAATTGATCGTGATGCCAGCCAGCAACAACGTAAAACTCGACACATTACGCCCACGACTAGACAGCCCTACAACGATCATCAATACAATTCCGGCACCGAGCAGCGAAGCGGTCCAAAGCCCTCCGAGCCGCGCCGAGTCAGCCCAGCCAAAACAGATAGCCACAACCGCCCCAAGACTCGCCCCGCTAGACACCCCAAGCGTATCCGGAGTAGCCAACGCATCCCGCATCAATGCCTGAAACAGAACCCCGGCACTAGCCAAAGCTCCACCAGCAAGCAGAGCCAATAGAACACGAGGCAACCGCGCCAGCCAGAAAATCTGTGCTTCAAGCGAACCCTCTGTAAATATCTTCGAGTAGTCCAGGGGCGTCGGCCCAATCAACGGGCAGATCAGCAGCGCGGCAATCGAGATCAATACACTCGCGCCAAGCACACGCCAGAAGCGGATCATCCCCTCGAGGCTCCAGGCTGGAGCACTACCGGAGGCCGGCCCTGAACAGTCATCACTTCCAGCGGCACGCCAAATACATCCAGCAGCAGTGCTTCGTTTGAAAGCTCGGCGGGCGACCCAGCAGCAGCAACACGCCCATTCTTAAGCAAGATGATGCGGGAGGCCCAGGCCGCAGCAAGATTCCAGTCATGCGTCACTGCCACGATCAGATAGCCTTGCACAGTCAACCGCTTGAGCGCTTCAAACAATTCAATCTGGTGTTTGACATCGAGGAATGCCGCCGACTCATCGAGCAACAATACACAAGGCTGTTGTGCCAGCGCACTCGCCACAAGTACACGCTGCTTTTCACCGCTCGATAAATTGCGGTAGTCACGCTTGCGCAGCGGTTGGCAATCCATCACCGCCAGAGCTGTATCCACTTGTGCCCAATCCTCGGCACCCTCAAACCAGGCGTCCATATGAGGTGCGCGCCCCATCATCACCACTTGCTCTGCGCTATAGCCAAAGGGGAAATCAAGCATCGGCTCTACCATCGCCACCTGACGCGCCATCTCGCGCCGTCCGATCTTCGTAATCGATTCCCCACCCAGCAATACCTCGCCTGCACTCACAGTCTCAATGCCCGAAAGAGCCTTGAGCAGCGTGCTCTTCCCCGCCCCATTCGGGCCCATAATCACTACAAGCTCACCAGCGGCAAGTTCGAGATTTATATCCGAGATGAGAGGGCGGCCCTCCTTCACCACAGTAAGATCTCGTATCTGGTAAACAGGCTTCAATGGCCTCCGCCTCCATGCAACATTTCATAGAAGCGCTCGGCCGCATCGGCAAACCGTGGCCCGGGCACCACATAAATGTTGTCATTGAGCGGGAAGACCTTCTTGCCGCGAACCGCCTTAAGCATTGGCATCTTCGCCCAGACAGCCAGAACATCCTCTCGATACTTGCCCTGCTCGATGCCTTCATGCACCGAGTCACCCATCTCGAAGATCACCTCTGGGTCGCGAGCCAACAACTGTTCAATAGAAACCTTGGGATACATCGCCGGTGAGTCGGCAAAGATATTGTCACCACCAGCAAATCGCATCAGCTCATCGAGATAACTCTTGGGGCCAACAGCCACCATTCCTTCCAGCCGCTGAGGAGTGCGTCCCACCAGAAAACTAACCCGCCGGCGCTGATTTACCTTTGCCTTGACCGCAGCCAATCGCTTCTCAAGGTTCACCCTGAGTGCCGCTGCGCGAGCCTTGCGATTGGTTTCCACACCCAGCCGGTCGATCGCTGAAAGAATTCCCGGCAAAGTCTCAAGATCTAGCTCTTCAACATGGAGGCCAATTGCCTCCAGGCGTTGCTTCAATCGCACCGGGTTCTTAATGATCAAAACCAGATCAGGCCGAAGTGCGGTAATTGCCTCCAGATTCGGCTGCAAGAAAGACCCCACTTTAGGCTTTGCCAATGCGGCAGCCGGAAAACGGCAATACTCGCTAACTCCAACCGTGCGGTCACCCAACCCAAGTTCGAAAAGAATCTCTGTAAGCCCAGGGACAGTGCTAACGATGCGCTGCGGTTCGGCAAACAGGGATAAACCGGCAAAGAAACTAAGGAAAAGACGAGTCAAGCTAATGCTGAGTTTAGCAACCCAACCGCGCTCTCTTTGCGACAATAGGGAGAGATGATTGAACATTTGCGACCCGGCGTCCACGCCAACGACGCCCGAGTTGTGCTTTTTGACTTTGATGGCACTATTTCTCTGATTCGTACCGGTTGGGTAAACGTGATGGTGCCCCAGATGATTGAGATCCTGGCTCAGCTCAAGACAGGCGAATCCGAAGCCGACCTCAAAATTCTCGTTGAGGAATTCGTAGCCCGCCTGACTGGCAAAGAAACGATCTACCAGATGATGGAACTGGCCGAACAGATCCGGCTGCGTGGTGGCCAACCTGAAGACCCGAAGGTCTACAAAAAGATGTATCTCGACGCTCTGCATGAAGTGATCAAAGACCGGCTCGATGATCTGCGTGAAGGCCGCACTTCGCCCGACGCCCACATGGTGCCTGGCTCAAGAGCCCTACTCGAAGACCTGAAAGCCCGCGGCCTCAAGCTCTATCTCGCCAGCGGAACCGACCACGAAAATGTAGTGGAAGAGGCCAAGCTCCTCGATGTCTACGATTACTTCGACGGTGGCGTCTTCGGCGCGCTCGACGACCTGAGCAAGTTCTCAAAGGCATTGCTGGTCAAGCAAATCGTCGAATCGAGTGAGTATAAGGGCGAAGAATTCCTGGGCTTCGGCGATGGCTACGTCGAAATCGAAGTTGTCAAACAGGCAGGAGGAATTGCCGTTGGCGTCGCCTCCGAAGAACCAGCCTGCGTCACCGTCGACGCCTGGAAGCGAGACCGTCTCGCCGGTGTCGGCGCAGACTTCATCGTTGCCAACTACTCGAACATGGATCAGTTGCGCGCCGCCCTCTTCCCCGCCTGAGAGCTGTTAAACATGAATTCCAAGTACCGAATTTTCGACCGTAGCGCCTTGCGGATCCTTCCGCTGGCTGAGCGAAAGCACGACCTTGAGATCTCCAACTGGCTCAGCCTCGATAGCGAGACACCAGCTTTCGAAGATCCCGACCTGAAGGTATTGGCCGATCGAATCCGTTCGGCTCGCGAGCAGAAGCGTGCCGTCATCCTGATTATGGGTGCACACGTCCTGCGCGCAGGCGTCAACCGCCACCTCATCGACATGATCGAACACGGCTGGATCAGCCACATGGCCTTCAACGGTGCAGGTGCCATCCACGACTATGAGCTGGCACGCATTGGCGCCACCACCGAAAGCGTTGCCCGCTACATCCGCGAAGGCCAGTTTGGTCTATGGCAAGAAACCGGCGAATTGAACGACTGGATTCGCGAAGCAGCCAGCCTCGATTTGGGCCTCGGCGAATACATCGGCCGGCGAATATCTGAGTCTGATTATCCTTACCGCGACCTCAGTGTCTTTGCCGCCGCATGGCGCGCTGGCATTCCCGCAACCGTACACGTAGGCGTAGGCTACGATATCCTTCACGAGCATCCCAACTGCGATGGCGCAAGCCTCGGCAAGGCCAGCTACCGCGACTTCCTGATCTTCACCGAGACAGTGCGTTCACTCGAAGGTGGCGTGATGTTGAATTTCGGCTCTGCCATCATGGGCCCTGAGGTCTATCTCAAAGCCCTTGCCATGGCTCGTAACGTTTCATTGCAAAAAGGCGAAGAGATCCGCAACTTTACTACCGCCGTCTTCGATCTGAT
>JBKJUN010001037.1:0-4675 GCA_046590555.1 Bryobacter sp.
ATTCAAAACACCAATGGTGGCGAAGCCAGCTTCCAGACTCTTTCTGAGGCACCATTTGACAGCTGGGATCAGTGGAACCGCAGCCGTGACCAGGAACTTGCCTCATCGCGTAGTAGCCGCTATTTGCCCCAGGGCGTCTATGGCGGTGAGCAACTCGATGCCTACGGTGACTGGGTGAACACTGCACCTTACGGAAATGTCTGGCAACCGCGTGTGGCTGCTGGTTGGGCGCCTTATCGAACCGGTCGCTGGTCGTGGCTGGATTACTACGGCTGGAGCTGGGTTAGTTATGATCCGTGGGGCTGGGCACCTTACCACTATGGCCGCTGGTTCAACAATGCGGGCCAATGGTGCTGGTGGCCGGGCGCTGATGGGTCACATCAATTCTGGTCGCCTGCGCTGGTCAGCTTTGTCGGCTTTGGTCGCGGCGGTTTAGGCGTTGGGCTCGGTTTCGGCTGGGGCAACGTAGGCTGGGTACCGCTCGCTCCTTTCGAAACCTACAACCGCTGGTATGGCCGGGGTTTTTACGGCAACCGTGGCTACAACAATACGACTATCGTCAACAACGTGAACATCACCAACATTTACCGGAATGCCCGGGTTGATGGAGGCGTAAGCTACGTGGAGGCCCAGAACTTCAATCGTGGGATCGCTCACGAAGGTGGCAACTCGAATGGCTACCGCGCCGCTCGCAGCTCAGACTTGTCGAGCGCGAGTGAGTTTCGCGGGCCGGTCGGGATTGCTCCGAATCGCGAGAGTGTCCGCTATGCCAGCCAGGAAGGTGTGCGTGGAACCAACGCGGGCTTCGCCTCACGGGAAGATCAGCGCTTTACCGCCCGGCGTGAGGCGAGTCAGGTGGAGCGGGTCCCCTTTGAGCAGCAGCGGCAGAATGTTGAGAATATGGCACGTGGATCGGGCATGATTCGCAATAGCGATGATGGCGTCCGGGGCAGCAATAGCGGCTCATCGATCGATGGTTTCCGTCGCGTAGGCGAACGAGAGGTTCGCAGCGCAGATGGCTTCGTTCAGCGCGACAGCGGCGTGCGCGGAGGTGGCAACACTGCCTCAGAGCGCGTGGCTGGTGCTCGTGGCTCTGAGGGCATCGTTCAGCGTGACAACACGGGCAGCCGTGGAGGTAATGATGGCTTCCGGCGCGTGGGCGGTGATCAAAACACGAATGATGATTCAGGCGTGCGGGGCACTGGAGGTCGAAATACCGATGGCTTTGTTCAGCGCGAACGCGGTTCGCGTGGTGCTGATTCAAGTAGCCAGAGTGGCTGGGATCGCTTCGGCAACGCTGACGCGAATTCGGGCGTGCGCGGCAGTAGCAGCCGCAACTCAGAAGGCTTTGTTCAGCGTGAAAGCGGTGTTCGCGGTGGCGCTCCTAATGGCTCCGATGCCGGCTCACGCTCACGTGGAGTAGGTGCAGTTGACATTAGCCCGCGCATCGTCGATCGCGGATCTGATTCCGGTGCGCAACGCCAGGGCAATGGCGATCCTTTCGGTGGTGGCGTTCGCGGACGAGATTCGAACTCAGGATCTAACTCAGGTTGGGGTTCGTTTGGTGGAGTCCGTGGCGGATCCTCCGACGGTGGCTCACCTCGGATTCAGCAATCTGCCCCGCAGAGCAGGCCCGATAGCGGACGTGGAGGCTTCGGCGGATTCGGTGGCGGAGGCTCAAGAGGTGGTGGTTCAGCGCCTCAGATGAGCGCGCCTTCAGGTGGCGGTGGTGGTGCTCGCGGTGGCGGCGCAGATCCCTCCGGTGGCGGAGGGGGTGCCCGTGGCGGTAGTGCTGCTCCTGCCGGCGGATCCGGTGGTGGCGGTGCCCGTGGCGGTCGCGGCGGCAATCAATAACTCAATTTTCTTGAGATCAGGTGGTTGATTCTTCCTGCTCTCCCCCTCAAAACCCGCCGGTGAGCCCTCACTCCCCCGGCGGGATTTTTTTGTTTTGGAATAGGAACCGGGGCGCGGCAGGTCCTGCCATTCTGTGTGCACTCCCGTGCAACGCAGATGGACCGTGCCGGCCCCCGGGGACGGCGGAATCGAATAGGAGAAAAGTGTGTCTGGACCGCCAAATCCAGACACTTCCGATTCCGCCAAGCTTAAAAAAGAAACCGCCTGATCGCGCCAGGTTTTGTCATGCAAGGATCTACCATCCTGCATAAACCGTGGCGGGACGCACCAAATCAGTGCGCTTCAGGCGGCTTCTTCAGCATCGATCAAGGAAAAGGGGACGATACGTCTCGGTTTCCTTTGATCGAGCCTGGTCATGACCGGGAAGGGAATCACATTGGAGTTGTCGCGTCCACAAAGGAGGGCGACCGATTCCGGCGCGCGTTCCGGGTTCCCGGTCAAGGTCAGTGAACGGCCGATGGGCCGTCCGATGTAAAGTTCAAGTGCCGCGACTACTTCGATTTCAAAGAGCGGGGCGAGGTGACCAAGGTCCTCACCGCGGCGGAATATTCCGTTTAGTGCAACGCGCGTCTCACGACGGGCGTTCTCGAGTTGTTTCTCCTTCACTCTGGCTCCGATTAGCGGCACCCAGGCATGTATGATTCGCGATTCACGAGCCAGAATTTCCCGGAAGAGCATGCCGTTGCGTTCGATCTCGCTCACAAACCAGGAGGCGTGTGAAGGATCGTAAAAGTCGGCCAGATCGTGCTTGCCGAGAATCCTCAACAGATTCGAAACTCGGGCCAGAGCACTCGGCATATCCGATTTGATGCTGCGCTCAATGGCAGCCGATGACCAGTCGTCCAGAAGATCATAGGCATAGGCATCTTTCGCTTTCGGATGATAGGGCTTGCAGGCGAGGTAAGCCAGCAACTGGGCAGTCCTCGCAGTGTCCGCAAGATTCTCAACATCGGCAAACCACTGCATCTGAAGCCAGCAACGTAAAGTTTTCTGCAATTGCAATGAAACTCTGACAGCGCCCTTCATAAACCCAGCTTCGCCATCGGCAGGGACAGCCATCCAGGAATCTTCGGCGTTGCCCTTATGCTCAACCAACATTTCCACCTGGACCCGATTGGCCAGAACTGCCTGATCCAGGCCAGTCCGGTACTGGTGCAACAGCGGCGTGAGCACCGAGGTCAACGACAGCGCGTCAAGCGCAACAGAATGTTTAAACTGATCGAGATTCATCACGACATGAAATTATCAAGCGAGTTGCTAAATCCGAACCACGCTACCCTCGCCGGACTCCTGCCTCCGACTCATAAGTTATTGACGGTAAATGAGATAAAAGTTTTGAAAAATCATTGAGGATTTCTGTGAACGGATTTTCTTAGCCTCCAGCGTCCAGATCTGAGCCCCCCGTATCGCAGTACGAAAAATTCAATTATGATTAAGACTTCATGGATCGATCAATGCTGGACCAATTTTGCACAAGTGTGATTTTGATCGGGGCTGTACTGGCACCGAATGCCTGGGGGCAGGTCGATTACCTTCGCGATGTTCAGCCCGTCCTACGCCGCAATTGCTATGGTTGCCACGGGCCCTCGACGCAGCAGAGTGGTCTTCGCCTGGATGATGCATCGCTTGCCCTTAAGGGTGGCTATAGTGGACCCGCGATCGTACCCTTCGATAGTGCTGCAAGCAGTCTTCTCAAGCGAGTAAATGCGGATAAGGGCTTCCCCACAATGCCGCCTGGCGGCAAGCAATTGAAGCCTCAGGATATTGCAATACTCAAGGCCTGGATCGATGCTGGTGCTGTCTTCCCATCCGGTCTCAAGACAGTGAGTGCAACCAGGCGTGTCGAGAGCAAGCATTGGGCCTTCCAGGCCGTACAGCGGCCATCGCTTCCAGCCGTTGCCGGTGGTCGCAATGAGATTGACAAGTTTGTTCTGGCTCGTCTTGAGAAGGAAAAAATCACAGCCTCGCCTGAGGCGGACAAACGCATCCTGCTGCGACGTCTGAGCCTCGATCTTACCGGCCTTCCGCCCACTGCTGAAGAGGTCAATAATTTCCTGGCCGATGCCAAGCCTGATGCCTACGAAGGACAAGTGGAGCGATTGCTTGCTTCGCCTCATTATGGTGAAAAGTGGGCTCGCCACTGGCTCGATCAGGCGCGCTATGCCGACTCTGACGGTTACGAAAAAGACTGGATCCGCCCCTGGGCCTGGCGCTGGCGCAATTGGGTGATCGATGCCGTCAATAAAGATCTGCCCTTTGATCGCTTCACGATCGAACAAATTGCCGGCGATCTTCTGCCTCAATCGAGCGTGGAAACCAGGGTCGCGACAGGTTTTCATCGCAACACCCTTACCAATCGGGAAGGCGGCATCGACGACAAGCAGTTCCGTTTTGAAGGCACGGCTGACCGAAGCAGCACGGTGTCCTCAGTCTGGCTTGGGCTCACTGTAGCCTGCGCGCAATGCCACGACCACAAGTACGACCCGATCTCGCAAAAGGATTTCTACAGCATGTTTGCCTTCTTCGATAACGCCGAAGAAGTGAATATCGATGCTCCGCTGCCCGGTGAAATCGGCCCCTGGATTCGAACTCAAGCCGAGTATCAGAAGAAGCGCGAGGCGTTGCTCGCCGAATACAACGTGGCCGCCCTGCAGGCCGATTGGGAAAAGAATATTCTCTACACGATCGCTCATCTGGGCGAGCGAACTGATTGGGACCTCGCCTGGGATTGCGTCAACAAGCTCACTGAAGATGGCGATGG
>JBKJUN010001065.1:0-3145 GCA_046590555.1 Bryobacter sp.
GAATTCTGAAAGTATTATCGAGAGGACTTCCCGGATGGTACCCATGTTGAAACACCGCTGCTTGTTAACGGCAGGCGTCATACTGCCAATCTTCTTTGCCCTGGTTGCGCAATCCTCGCTACTGGCGGCGGACGCAAAACCTGACACTACCGGGCTGCGTGAGCCGGTGACGTTCTCAAAGCACGTAGCGCCTATCCTGCAGGCGAAGTGCCAGGAGTGCCATCAGCCGAACTCGATTGCGCCTATGTCGCTAATCAATTTCAAGGAGGTTCGACCGTGGGCGCGTTCGATGAAGGAGCGCGTGGTCAAGCGGCAGATGCCCCCGTGGCACATTGACCAAAGCGTGGGAGTTCAAAAATTCAAGAACGACATGTCGCTGAGCGACGATCAGGTGGACACCATCGCACGTTGGGTGGACGGCGGCGCGCTTGAGGGCGACAAGAAAGATCTGCCAGATCCGAAGCCACTGGTTCGGGACAACGAGTGGGTTGGCGTGAGAGACGGCTTCGGGCCGCCCGACCTGGTTGTCCGATCTCCCGAATACACCATGCCCGCCCGGCACCAGGACGTTTGGTACCGGCCAATGTCCGATATTCCGATTACCGAGCCGCGCTGGGCAAAGATGGTGGAGATTCGTCCGACCAGCTTGAAGGCTCGCCGGGTGCTTCATCACTCCATCGCTTACCTGGTGCTAAACAACGATCCGGAAGCCCTGAATACGGGCACCTCGAATTGGCGCCGCTTTGAGGAGAACCAGCCTGACCTTGTCAACCGCCGTCCGCAATTCATGGAGTGGGCGATTGGCAAAGGCTATGACCTGTACCGTGCAGGCACGGGGAAGTTGATTGTACCCGGCGAAAAGATTTCCTGGGACCAGCATCTCCACGCCGCCGGCGAGGAAATTGTGACTGGTTCGGAAATTGGAATCTGGTTCTACAAAAAGGGTGAAGAGCCCAAAAAGCGGAGCTATCTCGTTGGGTTTACCGGGATCAGGGATGGAAAGCAATCTCTGGACATCCCGCCCAACTCGTTTGCCCAAACCGAGGGTTTTACGGCCCTCAAAGAGAACACGCTGATTGAGAATTTCCAGCCCCACTTTCATCTCAGGGGCAAGTCGATGCAGGTGGAAGCTATTCTGCCGGACGGCACCGCACATGTTCTAAGCTATGTGGGGAATTTCAATTTCAATTGGATGACCAATTACATTTACGACGATGATGTTGCGCCGTTACTACCGAAGGGGACTATCATTCACGTAAGTGCCTGGTATGACAATACGAAAGAGAACAAGAACAACCCGGACCCGGACCAATGGGTCGGCTATGGGGATCGCACGGTCGATGAGATGGCGCATGCATGGATGAACGTAGTCTATTTGAGCGACCAGGAGTACCAGCAAATGCTTGCCGACCGAAAGATGAAGGTGGCGAAAGCCGAGCCGAAACATTGATGATGAGATTCCCAATGCAGCGCCTTGCCCGCATACTAACTATCGGTGCACTCATAAGTTTTGTCCTGTTTGGGCAAACGCTTCCCGAGCCGCGCAAACAGTTCGGCTCTAGCGCAACCGGTGCCTATGAGGGTTGGTACGAGAACAGTGATGGCACGCGTGGATTTCTCGTCGGTTATTACAACCGAAACACGAAGGAAGAGCTTGATATCCCCATCGGCCCCAACAACCGAATCGAGCCCGGGGGGCCGGACTTAGGCCAACCGACTCATTTTCTGCCCAGCAGAAATTACGGTATCTTCGTCGTGCCGGTGCCGAAAGGCTTCACCCCGGAAGACAAGTTCACCTGGACGATTGTTGCCAACGGGAAGCAAACCAGCATTCCACTGCGGTTGAACCCAGACTACTCGATCAGCCCATTCAGCGAAATCGCGGTTAGCAACACACCGCCGGTTCTCCGGTTCGAGGAAAAAGGTGAAGGGCGGCAAGGCCCGATCGCAACATTGGCTGACGCTATCACTCGCAGCGCGTCATTGTCCGAAGCACTAAGTTTGACGGTCTGGGTCTCGGACGACCTGAAGTTCACCAGTGTCTCGGGTGCACCCCTGTCGGCGGCGCATCCTCCAGTGGGCGTGGTGTGGTCGAAATACCGTGGGCCTGGAAAAGTGGCCTTTGACAACGCGAGGCCTGCCGTCGAACGTCAGGCAGCGACTGGCAATGCGAACCAACTATTTAGCGGAAAAGCAACGATAAAGGTCCGATTCAGCGAAGCCGGCGAATACGTGTTGCACGTTACGGTGAACGATTCCTCGGGAGACGGCGGAGACGGAGCACAGTGCTGTTGGACAACGAGTTTGGTGAAGGTTTTGGTTCAGCCCTGATCGACTATTCCGAGCCATTGACAGCAAAGGAGCAATGTACAGCTTCAAGGTAAGCGACAGAGCAAACCCATCTTGAAGGAACTGGCCAAAACTGCTTGAGTGGAAGAATGAGCAAGCAGCGAGAGCAATTGGATCGAGGGACGGAGTTGGTGGAGGCCTACCGTGGAGGGGATTTGAGTTGGCGGGCGTTTAGTGAGCGAGTGGGGATCGCAGTTTCGACGCTGGATTACTATTTGAGGCCGGAGAGCGAGCGACTGAAGAAGCAGCAGCGATTGTTGCCCGTATTAGTAACGGTGAAGCCGGAAGAGATCAAGGCGGTAAAGCTTGCAGTTGTGGTTGGCAATGGGCGGCGGGTTGAGCTAAGGCGGGGCTTCGATCCGAAACTTCTGCTGCGGGTGCTCAGCGTGCTGGAGAGAGTGTAGCGATGTTTGGGTTGGGGCCAGCAACGAAGGTCTTCGTTGGAGTGGAGCCAACCGATATGCGCAAGGGCGCACCATCGACGCACCATAGGCGCACGTCGAGGTAGGGACGATCATCGCTAACCGCCCCCCGCAGTGATCCGTACGGGCGCTACTCACGCATACGGCTCCTACCTTGGATTCTGGCGTCAAAGCGAATGTCTGGGTACGGGTGCAGCACGCGAGGTGTCGGCAGCCAAGCCTGGGCTAATCGATGCATCCGGTCCACGCCAAGCCGTCCAGAGTTTATGTAGCAACACTGCCAACTTCCTGGCCACAGCAACAACGGCTCGTTTCTTGGCGTTGGATCCTCCGCGCTGGCACAACTTCAAGCCCCACTGCTTCAGTGCCGTGTC
>JBKJUN010000765.1:0-8205 GCA_046590555.1 Bryobacter sp.
TGTCGTAGGTATCGATCAATTGCACGGTCCGCTCCCCCAGCAAATCTTGCAAGCGCCGAAACGCTTCCACTTCGCTCGCAAAGCTCAACACCCAGCTATGCGCCGCCGTCCCAAACACAGGCACGGCAAACTGTATCCCGGCTTGAACATTGCTAGTCCCCACACAACCAGCCAAAAACGCCGCCCGGCCGGCCAGACAACCAGCCTCCGGCGCATGAGCCCTACGGCACCCAAACTCCACCACATCCCGCCCAGCCGCCGCCTTCAAAATCCGCGCCGCCTTACTCGCAATCACGGTCTGAAAACCAATCGTTGCCAGTAGATAGGTCTCCGGAATCTGCGCCTCAATCAACGGCGCACGCAGCGTAAGCATTGGCTCCCCCGCAAACATCACAGTCCCTTCCGGCACCGCACTCACATCCCCGGTAAATCGAAATGCGGCGAGATAATCCCAAAACCCGGCCGATGCCTTTTCAAACTGCGGCAGGCCCTTCAAATAGGCAATCTCGCGATCCACAAACTTCAACCCTGTCAGATATTCAATCGCCTGCGACAACCCGCAAACCACCAGAAAATCCCGATTCGGCGGCAGCCTGCGAACAAACAGTTCAAAGGTCGCCGTCTCACTCGACTTGCCCGCCATCCAGTAGCCGGCCGACATCGTGAGTTGGTAAAGGTCTGTGTAGAGAGCTCGCAATGATCCCTATTTCTCGTATCCCTATTTCTTGGCCGCGCCCGGTTCCTTCACGCCACCGAGCGCACCCTCAAGATCGGCCAGCGTCTTCGGGTCAATCTCGTACTCCCCAGCCTCACCTTCACGCTTGGCATAGATGAAATTGCCGACCTTGGCCAGCAGCAGCTTCTCCACCGTCTTGCCGTCCTTCTGCCTAACACTCACCGTCGAGGCAGCCGTTGTAAACCCGCTTGGCACAAACTTCAAAGCCGAAAACGCCCGCAGTGCATCGAGAAACGGCATCAACGTCGCCGCGTCCACCTTCTTGCCGTTCAGCATCCAGTCCTTATCCTTGCGTTCGACAACAGACTTCTTGCCCACAAAATCAAGATCGATCCGCACCGGGTCTTCATACCCAAAGTCCATCAGCTTCTTGCTGCGGTAATCGTCGAGCGACTTGTCAAAGCTCTTCCCAAAATCATCGGCGATCTTGTAAACCCCATCCACCGCACTCGACTTGCCAAAAAAAGCGTCTTCTTTGGTCTTGCGAATTTCGAGTTGCTTCACAGCCCCGCCATCAGCCACCTTCAGCGTCGCAACCAAGGTCGCAGCTGCAAAACTCGCCGCGTTCTTCTTTAAATCCTCAGCACTCAGCGTGGGCTCAAACTTCGCTTCCTTCACTTTGCTAAACAACTCATCGAGCACTGTGGATTCGGTGCGATAAGCCTGCGGCTTCGCCAACTGCCACAACCCGCGCACGGTCCGTGCAAACTCAAGGCTCTCGCTCTTCTTCACAATCTCCATCTTGGAGAGCTTCGCCTCATTCACAGCCATCAACCGCTTGTCGCGAAGATCATTCACGCCACGATCCACACCAGCCTTGAAATCCTGACTGATCGCAAACACCTTCTTCTCGCCAGCCCGGCGCACGTAGAACATGTTCCCCACCGGTGTCTGATCGCCAATCAGTAATTGCGCAGTCTTGCCGTCCTTGGCCTTCAGGTCAACCGTGATCTGCGCCGGATCAAGCCCATATTGAATCAAATCAGTCGTGTTTTCTTCCACTACTCGATTGCTGTTCATGGTCACCGCATTGATCACCACGTCCATAGCTTCTTTGCTACTGGTAGGCAAGGGCGGATCGAGCACCATCACCCATGTGTTGGCACCAGCAGTGTTCCGCAGCACCAGCGGAGCCTCACCCTTGCGAGTCACCTTCACTTCCACCAGGTCCGCCTGCAACAGGTTCACCAGGTTCTCAAGCTTACCCTCACCCAGCGCTTTCTTGGTCGTATCCTGCGGATTCTTGTTCGACCACCAGACGCCAGCCGACAGCAGCGCCAGCACTCCAACCGCAATCAATAAACCACGAACTTGCATCAGCCTTAAATCTCCTTAGCGGCGCTTGCGCCAGATCCAGACAGCGGCGCCAAACGCAATCGCTGGCAGCACAAACTGGCTCACCGTGATTAGCGTATTCATCTGGCCCTGCTCAAGCTGGATCCGGCGATCTTCCGGATCCTTCGGGCGAATCGAGATCAGATCCTCATCCGCGCTCAACCACGCCAGCATATTCAGAAACAGATCCGAATTGCCATAAAGCTGGATGTTGCCGTTATCGATAAAGCTTGAATTCCCGACAACCACAAAGCGACCATCTTTGTTCTCAACTCCGGTCTTATAAGACCCGGCCACGCTCATCGTAAACGGTCCACGCTTGTCCTTGTCCGGGTTCGGATCAATCTCGGCCTTGGTCAAATCGGTCAGCGCATAGCTCGAAGTCATCGAAGAGAACAGCTTCTCCACCGTCGTCTTATCGCCAGACTTTCCTTCCATAGACCGCGGAAACGCCATCACCACCGGCCGTCCCGACATCTCGCGCACAATCGGATGGCTCTCAAATTTATTGGCCAGCACAGCGCCACCCATCATCTGGCCCACGCGGCTCAAATCCACCACAAGGTCCTTGTTCAGAGTCACACCCCAGCCAGCCAACACATCCACCAACACCTTGTTTTCAGCCACTTTCAGCTTATCGACGTTGAACGGAGGGTCGAGCATAAACAACACCTTGCCCCCACCCTCGACATGCTTCTTCAGGCTCTCAACAGCACTGGCCGGATAGTCAAACTTCGGCCCCGGCACCACCAGTACAGTGCACTTGGCGGGAATCTCAGCCGTCTCCAGCAGGTTCAGCGTATCGAGCTTGTAGTTATCGCGAGTCACAATCTCTTTGACAGCCGTATAGCCGTCACGAGCACTCTTCTCGAGTTCCTTCTCGCCACCACCCTGAGCAAAACAAACCATCCGCTCGGTGCCCTTCAGCACACGCACCAGCGCGCTGGTAATTTGTTCTTCGCTCATTCCCTTGGCTTCTTCACGCTTAGGCCCAGACTCGACAATAATCGTGCCCAGATTCGTGATCCCGGCCGCGCGAGCCAGTGCCGGCTTCTTGATCGCATCCACATATTCCACCTTCAACTTCGAAGACAGAATCATGTATTGCCCCAACAGATCCTTCGCCTGCGTAAAGCCTTCCTGGTTATCCCAGTAGGTGATCTGTACGTCTTTCGAAAGGCCCTTCACCACCTTGATCGTTTGATCGGAAAGGCTATAGCGCTTGTTCGAAGTCGTATCGTAGGTCTTGTTATTCTTGTTCGCCAGATAGTTGGCGACGCCGAGTACGGCGACAATCACCAAAATGTACGCGGTCGAATAGAGACTGTATTTTTGTTGACGTGTGTTCATACTATCCCCGGTACCTCAAAGACTCGAGCGATCGGGCCGTCAAAAACAGCCCCAGAAAACTCACACTTGCGTAGTAAAGGACGTCCTTAAGATCCAGCACCCCCTTGATAAATGACTCGTTATGGCGCAGCAGCGACACATAAGTCAAAACCTCGGTCACCACATTCTGATCCATATTCGACATCCACTCAAAGACCCACAACATCAGCAACAACACAAAGGTGCTAAACGCAGCCGCAATCTGGTTCTGGGTCACCGAAGACAAAAACATCCCCAGCGCCAGCATCGCCGCGCCTTGCAACAACAGGCCCAGATAGCCAACCGCCAGCGGCTTCCAGTCCGGCTTGCCATAAGCAAACAGAAAGATCAGATTCAGCCCCGAGAACGCGAGCAAACTCGCATACATCCCCACTGCGCCAACCCACTTGCCCAGCAGAATTTCCCAATCCTTCAAGGGTGAAGTCAGCAGCAATTCCATCGTCCCGCGGCTCTTCTCTTCGGCAAACAATCGCATCGTCAGCATCGGGATCATGAACAGACAAAGCACACCGCAATTGCCCAGCAGATTGCGAATCACCAACTCATTCAGATTCATCGGCATCGTGCGACCGGTCATTTGAGCTTGCATACTCGCCCGCACAAAGAAGTAAACCAGAGACCAGAAGAAGTATCCAAACATCGCCGCGTATGCGCCAATCAGCACATAGGCAATGGGCGACTGAAAGTACGCGTTTAATTCTTTACGCGCAATCGTCATTACATTTCTCATTACTTCACTTCCTCCGCGCCCAATGCCGTCAGGCTCAAGAACAACTCGTCAAGGCTTACCGCAGCTGAATCGAGGCGATACAGATTCCAGCCCTGGCCCAGCACAATCTGCGCCAGCTTCGGGCGCAAATCTTCACTGGTCATCGTATCCACATCAATACGCCACAGCCCGCCATCATTGTTCGCCGTCACACCATTCACGCCCTCAATCGACGAAAACGGCGCACTCAAATCTTCGGCCGTCAGCGCCCCATCCGGCACCGATACTTCCATCACCGCCCCATTGCGCCGCGTCAGGTCTTCCATGGTTCCAGAGGTTGCAATCTTGCCCTTGTTGATGATCACAAGGCTCTCGCACATCGCCTTCACTTCCTGCAAAATATGCGTGCTCAGAACAATGGTGTGCGTCCCGGCCAGACTCTTGATCAGATCGCGAGTTTCCAAAATTTGCTTGGGGTCAAAGCCACTGGTCGGCTCGTCCAGAATCAGCACTTCCGGATTGTGTATGATCGCCTGCGCCAGTCCCACGCGCTGCCGGTAGCCCTTGGAGAGCTTCCCGATCAGCTTCGACCACACATCCTTAACAAAACACTTGGCCGCCGCCTCCTGGCTCTTCTGCAGCACTTCCTTCTCAGGAACACCCTTAATGCGGGCCACAAACTGCAGGTACTCGCCCACTTCCATATCAGGGTAGACAGGAGGTGTTTCGGGTAGATAACCAATTCTTTTTTTGACTTCAAGCGGCTGCTTGACCACATCAAAACCTGCGATGGAAGCCGTTCCTTCAGAAGGGGGCATAAAGCAGGTCAGCATGCGCATCGTGGTTGTTTTCCCGGCACCATTTGGCCCGAGAAACCCGACGATCTGCCCCTTCTCAACCGAGAAGGAAACATGATCAACCGCGACGGTGTGCGCATAGCGCTTCGTCAATCCATCAACCTGGATCATAAGATGATTTTGCTTTCTATCTTTGGGGTGAACTTACATCATACCCATAGAGGGCCAAATTTGAGTGCCCGTCTCCGGCATCTTTGAAAACGGCGGATACATCCCCGGAAACCACTCTTCCACCACGTCTATCGGAAAATACATCCGCAACGGTCCACGCGGCAACTCAGACTTTAAGACGCGCAATTCAACCAAACGTGAGACGATTTCCCGCCCCTGCCGTTCTTTAACCATCGCCACCGCTGGCACCTGGCTCCTCTCAATCGAACCCTGATACCAGACCTCACGCAGCACCTGATAGCTGCCCTTTTCCAACTTCTTCGCTACCACCTGCCTTGCGCACCAGGCTTCGATCCGTCCAAGCAAAGCTCCAGGCTCAATCAACTTCGCCATAAAACCTACCTGATCGATGGCCGTCTCCAAAAAATAGCTGCAAAACTCCACCAAAGCCCGCTCGCTTAGCATGCCCCGCCCGTCGTAGTCGTTATATCGCGGTTGGTCTGCCGCAGCCAGCAACGCCTTGTAGCGTTCCACCGTGCGCGCAAGCCCGCGCGCCACGCTCCACATGCTGCATCCAAGTCCTGAGCGCATCAGCATCGCATGAGACATCAACCTCACCACCCGGCCATTGCCGTCGTAGAAGGGATGGATCCAGGCAAATCGATGATGCGCCGCACCCAGGGCGACAACATAACGAATATCCGGCATTTTCTTGGAAGCATAGGCCTCCTCAAATCGTTTCAAATAAGCTGGCAATTCCTCGGCGCGAGGCGGTATATGAGCCCCTACCGCCACTCCGCCATCGCGAAATTCACCCGGAATCACTCGCTTGCGCTCCCCCGTCTCCGGGTTCTCGACAACCAGTAATTCCGTCGGCAAATGCGAACAAAACTCCCTGTGCAACCATCGCGCATACTCTGCGCTAGCGGGCTCGGCATCGGGCCCCTTGCCCTCATCGATCATCCCCTGCAAATGAATATGTGCCGCCGCCTCCAACTGTAGATTCCGCTTCTCCGGCTGCCCCACGTACTCCGCCGTCAGTGCCGAATCAATATCCCGAGGATGTGTATGGTGCCCTTCAATCAGATTCGAGTAGTAGCAGTTCATCGACCGTACCAACTCCCCAATTGCCAGTCGATTCTCTGGATGCACTTGCCCGGCAAAACCACTTGCCGCCTTGGTCAGCTCAAAAGCGCGAGCGTGGACATTGCCCTTTCCCTCCGCCGGCATCACCGGCGTTATGCCATCACCAGAGAGCGAACCCGGGCTCTTCAACCTAGTTGTCGCCGCCGTCTGTGCCGCTTTTTTAGCCGCTGCCATAATCACCCTAAATCATTATGACATAATCAACATGTTGACTTAGTCGACAACGCTTATGCCGCCATCTGTGCCGCTCCCTGTGCCGCTATTCGGGCGCCGCCAAACCCATCACCTGAAACCCCGCATCCACATAAATTACATTACCCGTTACGCCCCGTCCCAGCGCACTCCCCAAAAACACCGCCGTATCGCCCACCTCAGCCGGATCGGTATTCCGCTTGAGCGGCGCAACCGCCGCCACCCCTTCGAGCACGCTCGAAAAGTCCTTAATCCCGCGCGCGCTCGCCGTCTTGATCGGCCCGGCAGAAATCGCATTCACGCGAATATTCTTGGCTCCCAAATCGTGAGCAAGGTACCGCACACAAGCTTCCAGCGCCGCCTTAGCCACGCCCATCACGTTGTAATTCTGAATTACCCGCACCGCCCCAAGATACGTAAGCGTCATAATCGACCCGCCCTCCGTCATCAACGGCGCAAACGCCCGGGCCACACTTACCAACGAATAAGCGCTCACTTCCTGCGCCAGCAAATACCCATCCCGCGACGTCTCAAGAAACGGCCGGCTCAAATCCTCTCGATTGGCAAACGCAATCGAATGCACCACAACATCCAGCCTCTCCCCACTCAGCGCCGCAACCGTAGCCGCCAGCTCTTCTTCCTTCGTTACGTCGCAATTCAGTACCAGCGCCGCCCCCAGATCCTTACCCAGATCCTCAACGGTCAACTTCTGGCGTTCCCCCTGATAAGTCAGGATCAGACGCGCACCTTCCCGTCGATACGACTCCGCAATCGCGTAAGCAATGCTCCACTTATTGGCAACACCAAGGATGATCGCCGTTTTTCCGGCAAGAAGCTGAGACATAAATCCTATTGTGTCATCTAAACTGGTGAAAGGAAGAACACCGAAACTCATGTCATTCTCACTACCCGCTCTCCCCTACGCGCACGACGCCCTCGAGCCGCACATTGACACCGCCACGATGGAGATCCATCACGGCAAACACCACAACGCCTACGTCACCAATCTGAACAAGGCCCTCGAATCCGCCCCCGAGCTCGTCGGCAAGACCATTGAGGAGCTCCTGGCGAACAACCTCGCCATCGTCCCCGACGCGATCAAGGCCCCTGTTCGCAACAACGGAGGCGGCCACTACAACCACTCCCTCTTCTGGACCATCCTCGGCCCCGGCGCAGGCGGCACCCCAGTCGGCAAGCTCGCCGAAGCCATCGACGCCACCTTTGGCTCCTTCGATGCCTTCAAAGAAAAGTTCGCCGCCGCCGGCACCACCCGCTTTGGTTCCGGCTGGGCCTGGCTCAGCAAGACCGCTGACGGCAAGCTCGTCATCTCCTCCACCCCCAACCAGGACAACCCCCTGATGGAAGGCAACTTTCCCATCATCGGCCTCGACGTCTGGGAGCACGCCTACTACCTCAAGTATCAAAACCGCCGCCCCGACTACATCGGTTCCTGGTGGAACGTCGTCAACTGGGTAGAAGCCGACACCCGCTTCAACAGCTAGACTACACATTCCGAAAAGGCCCGCCGCAAGGCGGGTCTTTTTGCGTTACGATTCGATGCAATGGCCGACGTCCTCACGCTCACCGGCGTATCAAAAATCTTCCCCACCCACCGCGCCGACGATGACGTCCACCTGAGCCTCCCCGCAGGCGAATTCCACGCCCTCGTTGGCCCCTCCGGCTGCGGCATATCCACCACCCTCCGCATGGTCGCTGGCTTTGACATCCCC
>JBKJUN010000185.1:0-5028 GCA_046590555.1 Bryobacter sp.
CTTCGAAGCGCTACCACTTACAAATCGACTGCACTCTCAACTCAAGTGCAACGGTAGGTTGCCACTGGATCGATCCCGATACCGGCCGCTACCTCAAAGAATCCCCCTGGCAACAAGCCGCCCCCTCCACTACCTTCGAAGTAGAAGTCCCCGAAGCACCCGGCAAATATCGCTTCTACATCTCAACCAAAGAAAACGACAAATGGTCCTACGATCAGGGCCAGCCCTTCCTCGCGATCGACGCCGAAGTAGACGCCGAAGGCATCAGGATAGAGCGTCAGCTCATCACAACAACATCGCAACTCAGACGCGAACGCTGGCCAGCCACAATCAAAGACATCCTGCTGGGCCCCTGGCAATCCTACTGGCAGAACCGCCACCTCATCAGCTCCATGGTCCGCCGCGACATCGTCTCGCGGTACCGTGGCAGCTTTGCCGACGCCTTCTGGGCGCTCCTTAACCCGCTGCTGCTGATGTTGACGTACTACTTCGTCTTCGGCGTCTTTCTCAAAACCCGCTTCCCCGGGGACCCCAGCCAGTCCGGCTTCGTCCTCTTCTTCCTTGCCGGCATGTTGCCCTGGCTCGCGATGAACGAATCAATCGCCCGCGCTCCTAACTCGGCCCTCGAACACCGCAACCTCATCACCAAAGTCATCTTCCCCGTCGAGGTCCTCCCCTTCAACCTCACACTCTCAGGCTTCGTCACCGGCCTCACCGCCACCGCCATCTTCTTCGTCTTCCTGCTAGCCACCAGAGGCGCCATCCCACTAACAGTTCTGTATCTTCCTCTCCTCTGGATCCCCCAATTCCTGCTAACGGCCGGCCTCTGTTACCTGCTAGCCGCAACCGGCGTCTACGTCCGGGACCTCGTCTACGTCATGGGCCTCTTGCTAACGATGTGGTTCTTCATGACGCCCATCTGCTACCCAGATTCTGCGCTGCCCAAAGAACTACTACCGATCCTGGGCAAGAACCCGCTCTACATCTTGGTCCGTGCCTATCGCGCGATCTTCATTGAGAACACAAGCCCAAACTGGGAAGCCCTGGCGAAACTCTACGCCCTCTCGCTAACTCTGTTCTACATGGGCTTCGCAATCTTCCGCCGCGCCAAAAGGGGCTTCGCCGATGTCCTCTAGCAATACCGGCCGCATCGCCTTCGTAACCCAATCAGACTCGATCGGCGCTGCGATCCTCGACTGGGCGCAGGCGCAGCACATCGGCTTCAGCAAATTCCTGTCCCTTGGCCAATCCGGCGCGATGAGCTTCGGCGAATGCATTGACTCGCTGGCAGAAGACCCACACACCCAGTCGATCCTCCTCTACATGGAATCGGTAAATGACGCAAGCCGCTTCATATCCGCCGCCCGCGAGTGTGCGATCCAGAAGCCGATTATCGTCTTGAAGGCACCGGGTAACGACAAGGTCTACGACGCCGCTTTCCGCCGCTGCGGCATCTTGCGAGTGCAGCGCATGGCAGACCTTTTCTATATGGCCGAGGTTCTGGAGCAACAACCCCGCCCCAGTGGCCCGAATCTTGCGATCCTCACCAACGCCCACGGCCCAGCGCTGCTCTCCGGCGGCCAGCAACACCTGCCTAGCAATGCCACCCCCGCCGACTACCGCCAGGCCTTCGAAGCCCTCGCCATAGACCCCAACTGCCACGGCATCCTCCTCATCCTCACCCCACAACCAGGAAGCCAAGTCGCCGAAACCGCCAGCGCGATAGCCGAAGCCGCCAAGACCTGCCGCAAGCCCATCCTGGCCTCTCTGATGGGAGGCAATCTCATGAAGCAAGGCGAGGCGATCCTAGCCGAAGCGCGCATCCCCACCTTCCCCTATCCGGATACAGCAGCGAAGGTCTTCGCCCGCCTCTGGCAGTATTCGAGAAACCTGAGCGCACTCTATGAAACCCCGGTCTTCACCGCCGACATAGAAGACACAACGGAGCTAGCCGCAGACCTCGATTCAAAACGAGGCCCACTAGACGAAGCCACTCTCAAGAAACTCCTAAACGCCTACGGAATCTCCTCCAGCCAATTCCAGTCCCCGACATCAGTCCACTTTGTAATCAGAAGCGAGCCAGACCCAAGCTTCGGCCCGGTACTGACTCTGGAAGCATCCAAACTCTACGAAGACACCGTAGCCACCCTGCCGCCGCTAACCTCAACCCAATCCCGCCGAGTCCTCGATCTGGTAAAGCAAACCCAAGCCTGCGCGGTGCCATCCCAAGAGGCCCTGGAAGACCTGTTAGTAAGGGTCTCAAGAATAGTAAGTGAACACCAGGTGCTACGAGACTTGGAACTGGAAATCCAGGTAGAGCCTGACGGAACCATCTGGTCGAGCCGCTCCGCAGCAAACCTCCAACCCGAAGGCCTCGCCAGAAGCGAATGGCCCAAATGCGTCATCCGCCCCTACCCCAAGCAATACATCAAGCAACTGACGCTACGAAACAGCAAACCAGCGACATTGCGCCCAATCCGCCCCGAAGACGAGACAAGAATCGTAGACTTCCACAACGACCTTTCGGAAAGAACAGTCTACCTCCGCTACCTGCAATTCCTGAAGTTCGAAGAGCGAATCATGCACGAGCGCCTGGCGAGAGTCTGCTTCAACGACTACGCGCGCGAGCTAGCGTTGGTAGTAGAGCAAGACGACAAGATCTTAGGAGTAGGCCGCCTCCAGCGCAATCCGTTAAGAATGGAAGAAGCTGAAGTAGCCTTCCTGGTGCGAGACTCAGCCCAAGGCCAAGGCATAGGAAAAGCGCTAGTAGAAAACATCATTCAAGCCGCCAAATCCGAAGGGCTCACGAAGCTAACTGCCGAACTCCTCGCAAGTAACAAGCCCATGCGAACCCTACTAGAAAAAAACGGCTTTCGCACCCGCCTGGCGCTAGACGGCCAAACCCTTCTCGCAGCACTCGCAATTTGAGGCGAAAACTGGGCATACTTTGAGAAGTAGCCAAGAAGACATGGAATTCTGCAAACGAAGAATAGCAAGTGGGCTTGGGATCCAGTAGATAATCTCAAGCGTGACTAGATATTCAGGCCTTGGATTGCGCCGCTTTCAGCATCGCCTGCATTGAGCCAATCAGGTAAGCAAGGCCAGCGCTGGGCTTGTAAGTGGCGTCATTTCCAGTTCCGCTACGTCCCGGTTGCCCTTCAGCAGCCACACCTAAAGTTGGAATGTGGTCGGGGATTACGATTCCGTCGAAGTTTACGTCCACCAATGCTTTCATTACCTTACTCAAGTCAAAATAACCGTCGTCGATCAAAGTTTCTCTGAAATGCGGCAATGGTGCGCTCACGTTGCGGTAATGGATTTTGAAGAGCTTCTTCTTTCCAGCAAAATACTTGATTACCTGCACAGGGTCGGCACCCGTTGATGCTCCTCCTTCAAGCCAGGACCCGACACACAGGCAAACCCCGATGTTAGGGCTATTGGCGATCTCAATGGCTTTTTTATAGCCTTCAAAATTACTAAAGATACAGCGCGGAACTCCTGCTAGCATTCGTTTTGGCGGGTCGTCGGGGTGGATGCCGATTCGCACACCGGCCTCTTCGGCCACCGGAACCACTTTCTTGATGAAGTAAATGTAGTTGTCCCAGATCTCCTGCTCGCTGTAGACTCGACCGTGAGAAAGCGGCTCGGTGTAGGTTTTCCCGGCCCAGGAGCCTTTCCAGTCGGGACTATTGGAATCTCCGTCCCGTGCGCTGTAGCCGCGTGGGCTTGTCGTGCGACCGCTTGACCAGATTCCATTGCCCATATGGGCATAAGTTGAATAGGGTATTCCTGCTTTGCCCAGATATCGAATGTAGTTTAGATATTCCTCAATCTTCTGATCCCGGCCCGGAAGATTCAAGGTGACTTCAGGCATGTTATGCAGACTCCCGCTCGGGCCCACTCCGCTACCGATGTTGTAAACCTTAAACCCTGCGGCTTCCCACTCTTCCCGTTGCTTTATGAAGCCTGCGGCATTTGCGGTCTCTTGCCTGGGTGCGAGGCTCAGCCAGGTCAAGCCAAGCTGCTTGAGAAAGTTCATGTGGTCTGGACTGGCTTGTCCCGCACTGACTCCGATCTTGATGCCGGGAGGAATCGGAAGTAACTTTGCCGAAGCAGAAGCGGCAGCAGCCAGCGAGGCCGCTGCCGTCATGGCCATGCGAGCCACATCGCGGCGATCTGGCTGTAATTGATTCTCTTTGGTCTTTTCCATATTTTCGCGCTCCGATCTTAACGACATTTGAACTGTTGCAAATGTCTTGCCTGCGGCATCGATTCAAGTGGCCGAACAGAATGAAAAACTATCAGAATAATTGAGTTAAGTCAAAGGATGCCGCAGGTGCGTCCAAGAAGGCAAGTTTTTGTGACGGCCTGATCTGCACCTTGCAAAATTCCCAATAAAATCAAGCCTCCGGCGACAATCCATCACATCTTCATCACAGAACTCTCGCACCAAAAAACCTTCTCCAATAGGTCTATCTCGTTCTATTCAAGGAACTTAAGCCCAGCCGAAGCAATTCTAGAAATTGGTCAAATTTTCGGAATTTCAGCCTGGGACAGGTCGAAGCCTTAGCACCTTCAAATTCCCAAGCTACTCTCCTAGCGCACCCAGACCCATAAACCCAAAATCAGATCGAGCCTTTCCCGCTACTCCTACTCCAGAAATTCAAAAGAGATAGTTTCGTTTATTTCGATTTGGTGTAGCCTACAGATAGAGCCACGAAAGGTTAAAAGCCATCCCTGCATCCGAATATCACCAGATTCAGGAACTCAAGCGAATGCTTGGACTTGAATCTGCCGCCCTCGTCGCTCCAGGCTCGAATGGCGACAGAATCGAGCTGCCTCCCAGCGTCCACAAACTGCTCAAAGAGGTCGTCGAGCACATGAGTCGTGGCAAGACCGTCGTGATCAGCCCTAAAAATCAAGAGCTCACCACGCAAGCCGCTGCTGACTTTTTGGGCGTATCCCGCCCACGCGTCGTAAAGCTCTTGGAGTCGGGTGAAATCCCCTTTAGCCGGACGGGATCGCATC
>JBKJUN010000270.1:0-3221 GCA_046590555.1 Bryobacter sp.
AGTAACTCCATCGTGCCGCGCTTCCCCGTCGGCCCTTCATACCAGATGAAAACCTGCTTCCGGATCGCCGTCCCGCCGAGCGCATCCTCGCTCTTCTCCCGAAGCTCAAAGCCCTGCTTGGCCGGCTTCGCCGGAGCCTTCCCGTACATCTCCCGCTCCAGCGTCTTCAAGATCTCACCCCGCGAAGGTGCCTTCGGCAGAGCCATCGGCGGCACTACATCGTAGGTCTCTATTTCAGTCGCTCCATCCCAAGCCAGCAGAATCCCGCCACCGGGCCGCTCCACTGCACTCACAAATGAAGCCATCTCCGAGATCTTCCGGACGGAACCATCGGGCTGCTTCAGCCACAACATCTTCCCTTCCGTCCAAGCCGCCCAGCCACCGCGAACCAGCACCGGCTGCCGCCCGGTCCCAAGCAAAGTTTCAGCTTCACCCTGCCGCGCCAGGAAGACCTGCTTGTCCCGCCGCCAAGCCGTCAGCAACTTGCCCGGAGCTTCCCAAACGAAGTCTCCCCCATCCATCGGACAAGCGTTCAGCTCCCAGCTTCCCTTGCCCAGCTTCACCGCTTTGCCGCCCCACGGTGCCATGTACATATCCCGGTAAGCACCAACGTGATTCCGAAACATCACCGTCGCCTTGCCGGCATCATCGACGATTACACTCGGATGGCAACACTCACAGATCTCGCCCTCATATAGCAGCTCGTTCTTCCCCCATGTCAGACCGCCATCGCTGCTCACACTCCCGTAAAGATGCATCCCTTTCTCGCGCAGATCAAGCCAAGTGATGTAGATCTTGCCACCGCCCGCAGCCATCGCGTGCAGCCCCTCCCGAGCCGACGCCGGAACATCATTAACCTTCACCGGTCCAGCCCCATTCCGCCACGCCAGCAACTCTCCGTTGGCAATCGCGCTCACCACCACGCTGTCCCCGATCACCGCGATTCGAGGCCCGCGCCGCATCCCCAACATTAGCTTCGGGTGCTCGCCCAACTCCACCGGCTTGCTCCACCGCGCTGCACCGTGTGTACTGCTCTTCATAAAAATCTTGTTGCCTTCGCCGTAAGCCATCCAGATGGTGTCACCCTGCACTGCCAACTGCGGCTGCTTCGCGTACAGCAAAATTCCAAACAAACCCAAGACGAGACGATTCATGCAACCTAGAATATCGGAATGCAGTTCTTTTCGCGGCGCAACTTCCTGGCCAGCATGTACCAAGGCAACCCCAGGCCAAACATCATCTTCATCATGTCGGACGATCACGCCTCCCATGCCATCTCCTCTTACGGCAGCCGCATCAACAAGACTCCCAACATTGACCGCCTCGCGAAAGAAGGTGCCCGCCTCGAAAACTGCTTCTGCACCAACTCGATCTGCACGCCCTCCCGCGCCGCCATCCTCACCGGACAGTACAGCCACAAAAACGGCGTCAACACGCTCAACGACAAACTCGACCCCAAGAGCCGCAGCGTCGCCAAGTACCTGCAGGCCGACGGCTACCAGACTGCAATGATCGGCAAGTGGCACCTCGGCACCCACCCCCAAGGCTTTGACCATTGGCGCATCCTCCCTGGCCAGGGCGCTTACTATAACCCCGAGTTCATCGAAGCTAGCGGCCGCAAGAAGTATCAGGGCTACTGCACTGACCTGATCACCGACTTCGCCATCGATTATCTCAACGGCCGCGACAAAGAGAAGCCCTTCTTCCTGATGTGCCACCACAAGGCACCCCATCGCGCCTGGGACCCCGCACCCAAATACAAAGACTTTCTCAACAACGAGACGATCCCCGAGCCTTCCAACCTGTACGAAGCCCCTCGCCACAATGAAAAGATGCGGGTTGGCGACGACCAGACCTTCCGCGATCTGAAAGTGAAGCCTCCCGAAGGCCTCACGGGAGACGCCCTCCGCAAGTGGGCCTACCAGCTCTACATCAAGGATTACCTCCGCTGCGTCCAGTCCGTGGATGACTCCGTCGGCCGCGTCCTTGACTACCTCGACAACAACAACCTCCGCGAGAACACGCTCATCATCTATACCTCAGACCAGGGCTTCTTCCTCGGCGATCACGGCCTATACGACAAGCGGCTAATGTACGAAGAGTCGCTACGCATGCCATTCCTTGCCCGCTACCCACGCGAAATCAAAGCCGGCACAGTGAACAGCGACATCATTCTGAATATCGACTTCGCTCACACCTTCATGGACTTCGCCGGGCTTGGCCGTGACCAGTACATGGACGGCGAAAGCTTCCGCACCAACTTGCAAGGACGCACCTCCGAGATCTGGCGCAAGTCGATGTACTACCGCTACTGGATGCATGACGATCCAGACCATCACGTCCCCGCTCACTACGGAGTACGCACCAAAGATCACAAGCTGATCTGCTTCCCAACTGGAACAGCTCAATGGGAGTTCTACGATTTGAAGCGTGACCCAAAAGAGATGCGCAACGCCTACGCTGATACAGCCAACCAGCTCCTTATCAAAAGAATGAAGCAGGAGCTAACGCGTCTCCAACATAAGTATGAAGACACTCCCGCCCACTTCTAAAGACCCTCTCAACGGGAGGCGAGCCGCGATAGTCGTTGGAGGCAAGAATCAGGAAGTCCGCATCCTTGCCGACCTCAAGACTGCCGACGCGGTGATCCTCGCGGATGGCTCTTGCAGCGTTGAGGGTAGAAGCACAGATGACTTCCCAGGCAGTCATCTTCATTTCACGCATAGCGAGCTCCATCACAAACGGCATCGAATAAGTAGGCGAATCACCTGGATTCGCATCTGTCGCCAAAGCGATACTAACCCCTGCATCCAGTAGTGAACGTGCAGGAGCAAACCGGCCAGCCTTAGAGTAGAAGGCCATGGCCGGAAGCAAGACCCCAATTGTCTTCGACCGGGCCAGCAACTCGATATCCCGTTGACTCGCATGAAGAAGATGTTCGACGCTAACGGCGTTTAGATCCAGCGCCAATGGCACTCCGTCGCCAGGAGTTGAAACACAAACATGGAGCTTAATTGGTGTTCGCATCAAGCTCAGAGGTACTCGCAACTGATCCGGGCTGAGCCCCTCTGGGTCACACAGTGCATCAACGAATCGAGGATGACCTTCAAGCAGCCAGGATGGCGAGTCAACATCGGCAAGAGGCGACATCTCTGTCATGACTATGCCCTGACGCTTCGGGATTGCAGCAAGGCACTTACGCACCGCTGCTTCAGAAGTGG
>JBKJUN010000463.1:0-1701 GCA_046590555.1 Bryobacter sp.
GTGCAGAGTCGCCTGCGCACTGTCACCTCGGAGGAGATAGCGGCACTGGAGGATGGCCTCAGGCTGATCATGCAGCTCTGATGAAGGCGCAGTGGTCAAAGTTTCCGGGTCGGAGATTCGGTAGATCGGTTATGCCTGGTGCGAACGTGTCTTGACTGGGCGGCTCGCCCAAAAGGCCCTGGCAGTGAAGACGAGTTCAGAAAAAACCATGGGATGAAAGAGTGAATCACTACCGGCATTTTCCAGAACACCAGGCAGACTATCCGTCAGTAATTCATACACCGCCTTCATGTCGATGACGGTTGGGACCAGATCCTGGGCGACGAATGCGGCACATAGCCGTGAGAATACCTTCGCAATGTCATTGTCGTGCACCTGAATATCAATGCCCTTAAGATCGCTCAGACGGTCCTCAAAACCTTTGTAGTCTCCAGCAAAAATGAAACAGCTATGTTTGTCTGCCAAAGACAAAGAGTGGTGATAGGCCAAGCCCAGCTCAAAAGGCATGTTGAATCTTGGGACATCAATTCTGGACATGTCGTGAATCGAAAACTCACAGGAGTGAAGCAATTCAACGATGTGGTTGATTCTGTGCGTAGACCCTTGAATTTCAAGTGAAGCTCTGGGGATCAATCCATACCCGATAACGCCAACGACATAGGCCGAGAAGATGGGCTGGAAGGGTTTGTCGTAAGGAACGTTCAGGAAAACCGACCGAGGGCTCATTGGATTCAGGAGCCGGCAGTCAAGGCTTTCTGTTTGTGGCGACGAATCACAGCCTCGCTCGAATCCCGAACCCCAGGCGTCGACTCAACCAACGCCGTTAACCGGGCGACAGTTTTATTCGAGAGTTTGAAAACGCGCTGGATGTCTTCCAAGGTGGCTGGCCGGCCAGTGAGAACTACGGGTTGTGGATTTCGTCTTGCCATAGTTTGATTATAGCTAGCGCTACACTCCCCAACTGTAGTCTTTGAGGGCGGCGTCGAGTTCGGCGGTGGAGTCGTGGAGGCGCATTAGTTCGAGGGCGAGGGCGTCGCACATGGCTTTCCAACTGGCTTCGATTATGTTCTCAGAAACGCCTACGGTGGCCCAGGTTCTTTTGAAGTCGCTCCACTCTACCAATACTCGTACCTTTGCGGCGGTGCCGGGTTTGGAGTCTAATACTCGCACCTTGTAGTCAGTGAGTCTAACTTGAGCGATCTCGGGGTAACGCTGGCTCAGGCATTGGCGGAGCGATAGGTCTAGCGAGTTTACGGGGCCGTCTCCCAGTGAGGAGGCTGAGAGGACTGTGCCGTCGCCTAGCTTTACGATTACGCTGGCCGTTGTTGTTGACTTGCCGCCTGGTTGGGAGCGGGTGGCTACTTCGTAGTTCACTACGTCGAAGAAGTGGGCTCCCGGGTGGATGGCTTCTCTTACTAACAACTCGAAGGTGCCTTCGGCGGCTTCGAGGTCGTAGCCTTCGTATTCGAGGTCTTTGATTCGCTCGAGGAGTTCGCGGCGGGCGTCGGTGGTGAGACGGTCTCCGAGGCCTCGTTCTTCTAACTTGTAGATGATGTTGCCACGGCCCGACAGGTCACTTAGTAAAACTCGCTGGCGGTTGCCGGTGGACTTAGGGGTGATGTGCTCGTAAGTGGAAGAATCCTTGATGATCCCTGCTACGTGGACGCCGCCTTTGTGGGCGAAGTCGCTTTTGCCGTCGTA
>JBKJUN010000509.1:0-22496 GCA_046590555.1 Bryobacter sp.
TTGTGTTTGGCCGTCAGGATCTTTGCCACACTCTGGTGTATCCGGTTCGCAGTAATTCGGTGATTGGCGACAGCATCCATTAACCCCTTGATCGCCCCATCAGCGCTGGCTGGAATCAGCAACACATCAACGCCAGCTTCAATGGCTCGCACGGCAGCCTCACCGACGGAAATTGCTTCGTAAGCCTCAAACCCAAGTTCTTTACGAAGCAAGCCTTGAATCATCTTCGATGCAACCGTCGCCGGAATCTCACGCTCTTCAATCGCCGGCACCGCCAGATGCCCCGTCATCACTCCATCAACTCCAGCCGCAATCGCCGCGCGAAACGGCAACAACTCAAGCGCATCCAGCCTCTCGCGATCTCCCGTCACCCTCGCAATTCCAAGATGCGTATCCACCGCTGTATCACCCTGCCCCGGAAAATGCTTTACCGTCACAAGCACCCCACCTCGCTTAAGCGAATGGGCCCCCTCGATATAAGCCTTCACATGAGCGGCAACCAGCTTCGGATCTTCGCCGTAACTCCGCGTATTGATGATCGGGTTATCCGGGTTGTTGTTTACATCCGCGACAGGAGCAAACACCCAGTGCACTCCAAGGGCCCGTGATTCTCTCGCCGTCGCCGCTCCGGTCTTCCGAGTCGATTCCAGGTCATTGGCCGCACCATATGCCATTGCATGCGGAAACTTGGCCGTATTGGAAACCCGCATCGACGACCCACGCTCAAAATCACCACCTACAATCAGCGGGACCTTAGCTTCCTTCTGCATCCGGTTCAGAAACGAAGCAAGCGCAAACGGTTCGGCATTCCGAACTACTCCACCCTGCACCCGGTTTAATAGAATCAGTCCACCCACCCCAGCCTGCTTCACCAGCCGCAAGTACTCCTGATACTCACGCCTCTTGCTGGCTGGATTCTCGCCGTAGAAAGGAACAATCACCAACTGCCCCACCATCTCACGTAGCGTCATTCGCTGCATCAGATTGCGTACTTCAAGAGGAGTAGCGCGAGGAAACTGAATCGCCACAAAAGAAGGTCTGATCGGACGTTTGGCTCTCTGACCGAACACACATGTACATGAAATAAGGAGGACGAGAATTCTAAGGATACTGAGCAGACTTAAAATATATCGCCTATCATCCCCATATTCGAAGAGCAGTCCACACTGTTGGCTGATTGCGAACCGCTTTTCCGGGAAACTTTCCAGACCAGAAACGCAAACTGACAGAATCAAAAACCTTCTCTAACCAAGTTTGGTTTTGGGCTTTACTGCCTTCGTAGCAGCTTGCGAGCCAGCCGGTTTGCGCGCCGTCTTGCGCGTCAAAAGACGCTTTACAGAGCTCAGCAGCACTTGGATTTCATTGGCGCTTTTCTGCACAACGGCATCAGCACCAGTCTTGTCTTCGCGCATCCCTGTATTGTCGGCGAAACCTGACAACAAAATGATTGGTACGGCGTTCTGGCTCTCACGCACGCGGCGGATCAATTCGATCCCGTCCAGTTTTGGCATCTTCCAGTCTGTGATTAACAGATCGAAAACCTGCCCTTCAATTGCGGCTAAAGCATCCAGCCCGTTCACAGCGGTTACTACGGTATGCCCCAACTCTTGCAGCACCACACGCCGAGCCGCAAGACCCATTTTGTTGTCATCCACCAGAAGTATGTTTGCAGAGGGAGACGCGGTGGAGGACTTGGCAATTCTCATAGGAACCATTGAAATTTAGCAGACTTTTTTCAACCGCGTCAATGATTCTGTATTTGCTTCATTCGAAGCATCTTTTATCGCTTGACAACCTCACTCCACTTCGCGTGGGGCGGTATAACCAAGCTTTGCGACGATCTGATATTTGATCGGTTTGTTCTTTTCATCGAGAATGCGCAGCGGTTCGTTCGTCGCCGGATTCACGAGTTCCACTTTCAGCTTCCGAAACTTCCCATCTTTGGCCTGATTGGTTGGTGCGTACGTAATCGAATACTGATTGCGAAGGGCCTGATGAATCGCACCGTAGATTCCAGGAAACTCTCCAAAAAAACGAGGGAAGAAACTCATGCCGCCCGACTCCTTCGCAAAGGTCCTCATCTGGTTATCGGCCTGCAAAAAGTCCAGCCGCTGAATCGCACCCATACCCCCACGGGCATCCACCATTTCGCGCAGAGCCTGCATGATCCCAATCGCATAAATCGGTACACCGGCCGACTGCAACTTCTTGCGCGCCTGATCAAAGGTTTGCTTCGAGAACGTATCAATCCCAGATGCGATTAACACCACTGCCTTGCGGCCTTCGATCTCAGTCATCCGTTCGGTCGTGTCGGTCAACGCATCGTACAAATTAGATTCGCTAAAGGCTGCAATGCGCAATCGGGACATTGCCTCCTGCGCCTTACGCTTGTCCGCCGAGAAGTCGCTCAGGATCTCCGGCCGCAAATCGTAGGCGACTACCGCAACATAATCTTCCGGCTTCAGCGTCTGCAAGAATCCATAAGACGCCTGCAGCGTTTCATACCAGCTGCTTGTCCAATACTGCTGGTATAGATTTGAAAACTCAATCACCATGCAGATCGTCATCGGTGCTTCACCCATCGTGAAGTTGCCGACCTTCTGTGGCACATTGTCTTCGAGCACCCTGAAGTTACCCGCCGGGATGTTCGGAATGAAACGACCTTTGTTGTCCAGCACAGCCACATCCACATTTACGCTCGTCGAATCTGTGCGAAAAGTCGGAACGCCCTCAGGCAAATCCACTTGGCCCTTCTTGTTCAACTTCGAAGGGATCTTCTGAAGTTCAGGCTCCGGCGGAGCATCAGGGCTGGCTTTCTTGCGCGGTTTGGCCACGGTTTCGCCACTTTCCTTTTTGGGTCCGCCTTGTGCAAAAACTGGCTTAATAAAGCAAAGTGTGCCAAAAGAAAGTGCACCAACCAAAACTACCGCTGTGAAGGGGTGCGAAAACAATGCCGAAGACTTCATGAGTTTCACTCTATCTCAGTTGACGTGCGGTCCGCCCTTGCGGTTCTGCTTCGACATGTAAACTTGAAACTTTTTCTTTGCTCGCTGCAATTTGTAGTCTGCCCAGGCCTGTTCCATACGTCGCTTGAGCGTCGGCCCTGACGGTCTCCGCATCGCAGATTGCCCTTGTGTCGTTCTTAACAGCAGAAAGGCCACCAGCATGCCGCCAAGATGCGCAATATGGCTCACTCCGCTATTCACCTGAAGCGAGCTCAGAAAAGTGATTGCACCGATGATCATCACCATGTACTTGGCCTTAATCGGGAAGAAAAAGCTCATCAGAACGATGCTGTCTGGAAACAACATCCCAAACGCCAGCAAGAGCCCGAAAATGGCGCCACTGGCACCAATCGTGGAAACAAACTGCGTCGCAGTCAGGTACCCGGCAACAATCACGCACAACCCTGCACCGATACCGCAAATGAAGTAGAAACGAAGAAAGCGTTCCGTCCCCCAAGTCTCCTCTAGAGTCTTTCCAAACATGAATAGGGAGAGCATATTCAGCAGAATATGACTGAAGCCCAAAGGATCATGCAAAAAGAGGTAAGTCACAGGCTGCCAGACATGCAACTCTTGCACGGTCTGCTCGGGAATCAAACGAAATGGCCCAAAAAGCCCGCCAAACCCCAGCAGCGTCGCCATGTAATATGCAACAAACACTACCGTGTTCACGATCAGAAGCCATCTCACCCCCGGAGGGACAGACATAGACGATGTTGCATAAGAAGAGCCACCCGGATAACGCATTATGTTATTTCAAGATACCAGAGCCGAACTACGGTCAACTAATGGGAACTTTCGACTCACGGTGTGTCAATGTGCGCGAACAAACCGGCGCGACAAGTACCCCTCACCGGCAAACATCGACATTCCCAGCGCCGCCCAAAGTTGCCAATGGCACATCAGTCCATCAGTGATGATAAATTCCGAGGTCCAGCCGAGATCCGCTCCAAATCGCCAGAATGCAAGCAAAAAGGCCGCCAGGGAAGCAGGTTTAAGCAAGTGCACTATCAATTCCAATCCCTCGATGAAACCAGCACCCAGCTTGATTTCGGGCCACTCGAGGGCAAATGATGTTCTAACGATTACTTTGACTGCCATAGGATTAAACTTCCGACGCTCTTGTTGGATGCAATTGGTGTGCCAAAAGCTGCACCCTCCAAAAAGAAACGCCGCTCTCTTAAAGAAAGCGGCGTTTCCGTGCGAAATGGCTCAACAATATCGGAAAACTATTTGCGAGGTTCCAGCACCTTCGGCGTAGCAAGGTAGCCAACAATGACATCCTTCTTAACCTCGTTCACCACCAGTTCGTATGGCTGGCGAGCCTTCGAAGTCAGAAATTGAACCGGCTCGTTCACCGTCTTGTCCTTCTTTTCAACAACCTTGTCATCCACCGTAACCTCGATCGTGTAGCGATTCTTCTTCTGATCGGTCTTCTTGAGCAGAATCATGATGTCGCCAACGCGAGTCGCATTCTTTGTCTTGCCCAGGTTGAACTCATAGTAGTTCCGCTCACCCAGACGCTTCAGAGCATCCAGTTCCTTGCCGTTTGTAGCAATGTAGCCGCTCTGCACTCCAAGGTCGCCAGTCACCTTCTTCAAATCGTTAATGGTCCGCTCGAGTTCCGTTTTGGTATTGGAAACATCGGTTCGCACGGCAGAAACCTCACCCTTAACTTCGTTCACCTTCGTCTCGGCTGCAGCTGAAACTTCCCCTACCTTCTGGGTGATTTCGGTAGAGAGCTGTGCGGCGCTCTTGCGCTGTTCAGCTTCCAGACGCGTCGCCATGTTCGTAACTTTCTGGTCTGCCTCAACCTTGGCTTGGCCCACGGCCAAGGCCGCCTGACGGCGAGCCGTCTCAAGCTGTTCCTGCATCGCTTCAAGATTGCGGCGGCTGGTCTGATTGCTCGCGGTGGCGGTCTGCCGCACATCGCTCAACTTCTCTTCAAGCTGTACCTGCACTCGGTCCATTTCTCCACGCAACCGGTCCAACTGCAAAAAGAGCCAAACATTGGAAGCAAGCAGCGCAATCACGGCTCCAAACAATATTGGGATCTTCAGTCCACTACCGCCAGATTCTGGCTGAGATATATTTCCATCCGACATTTTCGATTCTCCTCGTTTTCAACAAATGTATCAAACTTCTGCCCTAGGGCAATTTCTGTGGGCTTGCAAATGGAAAATATTCCTGTTTGGAACAACCTGCTTCAAAGCAAGCCCGGCAGCGCGCTTCGTACATCCCGGCGGCGCCCACAACAATTAGATCCGCGCTCTCGAAAAGACGTTGCGTTTGTTTTGCAGGGTTCCCGCACCTCATGCAAATTGCCAATGTCTTCGTGATGCTCTCGGCCATCGCCAGAAGGTCGGGAATCGGAGGGAAAGGCCGCCCCATATAGTCCGTATCGAGTCCGGCCACAATCACGCGCTTTCCGGAATCCGCCAGTTGGTTACAAATCTCCACCAAGCCCGGCCCCATGAAATTTGCCTCATCTATCCCGATCACCTGCGTCCGCCAGTCCAGCAGCTTCAATATTTCGCTGGCATCGTTAACCACTGTCGAAGGTATGCGTTGCGAGCTATGGCTCACGATCTCATCCTGCGAATAGCGATCGTCGATAACAGGCTTAAAAACCTGTACGCGCTTGCGGGCAATCATCGCCCGGCGCAGCCTCCGGATCAGTTCTTCGCTCTTGCCTGAGAACATGGGGCCGCACACAACTTCGATCCATCCCATGTTGCCTGCCAAAAAGTCCATACGCGTTAGTGTTACATGAGTAGAGTGCAAGAACGAATTCTCGAACAGGAAATGCTCGACTCCGCCAGCGACGAAGAAGCCGCTCGAAATCTTCGAGACATCACCCGCATCAACGCCATTACCGGTGCCAGACGCGAGATGCTCCGCCAGATCGGACAATACTTTGGTCCAAATCAATCCTTTCGCTTCCTCGACGTTGGTGCGGCGTCAGGCGATCTCGCAAGAGCCATCTCCGCTCGCTTTAAACAATCCAGGCCCTTTTGCCTTGACCTCCAATTTCGAAACCTTAAACTAGCCCCGCAACACAAAATCCAGGCAGATGCCTTCCGGCTTCCTTTCCCCGATGGAGCTTTCGACATCGTTCACTGCTCCCTTTTCCTCCACCATTTCGATTCAAGCGACACAAAACTGCTGCTGGCCGAGATGAATCGGGTGGCTTCAAAACTGGTCCTTGTTCAGGATTTGCATCGCCACTGGATCTCCTACTACTTCTTGCCTTTCACTCGATTCCTGTTCCGCTGGAACAAAATTACAGTCGAAGATGGCATGAAAAGTGTTGCTGCCGGCTGGCGTCGCAACGAACTCGAATCAATTCTTTTTCACTGCGGATTACGTGAACGCAGCAAAATTGAGTGGCATTTCCCTTCGTTTCGCTATTTCATCGCCATTCAGGCCACTCCAAGAGTACTTTATTAAAATTTGGATTCATTTTTTTATTGCGCCGAAAATCTTCATTTGAGAGAATCAAGCGAAGTTTTAGAGCAGGTCTCACCTCCGGAGACCTGTAGAGTCAGGAGAACAGTGGTGAAAGAAAAAGGTAAAGTAAAGTGGTTCAACAACGCGAAGGGCTTCGGCTTCATTCAGCGTTCCACAGGCGAGGATGTCTTCGTGCACTTCTCGGCGATTGCCATGAACGGCTATCGTTCGCTCGACGAAGGCGTCGATGTCGAATTCGAGGTGAAGCAGGGGCCTAAAGGGCTCATGGCCGAAAACGTCATGCGCGCCTAACCATATTTACCTAAACAGATTAAGAAGCGGGCCAACCGAAAGGTTGGCCTTTTTCTTTGCCCGCTATTGTGTAACTTCAATCTTCTGAAGAGAAATACCGCTCGGCCGCTTGCTGTCATGAAATAGCCGATGCGTAGCCTTAACGAAATCGCTGGCCTTGGAATTCGGAATATCCCCAAAACGCTGCGGATTTAGATCCACCAGCGGAAACCACGAACTCTGCACCTGCACCATCACCCGGTGCCCTCGTCTAAACACATGGCAGATATCAGGCATCGAGTAGTTGATTTCAAAAAGCTTTCCTGGAACAAGAGCCTTCGGCACCTCAAAGCTCTCCCGAAACTTCGCCCGAAACGGCTCTCCCCGCAGCAATTGCTGATAGCCACCCCGCTCCGGATAGTCATCTGGGTAAACATCTACTAACTTCACAACATAATCGGCATCCGTTCCCGAAGATTCAAGAAAGAGACTTGGGTTCAGCGGCCCTGCCACGATCAGGTCTTCCTCCAGAACCGCGCTTGTATAAGTCAAAACATCGGGTCGGGATGAGGCAAACCTTTGATCACTCACCATGTACTCCTGAGCCATTCCAAGAGTCGTGTAGCCCACAAACGGCACCGGCCGCGCCGGGTCGGCCGTGTATTCATCAAAACTTTCTGTCTGGGATGGAGCCTCGAAGCTCAGTTTGCCACCGGCATGAAAGTAAAACTTGCCCGGAGTGCCTTTCGGTGGCCACTGATCAAAATTACGCCACCGGTTCGAACCGGTTTCAAACACAATCGCACGACTCAGCTTCGGGTCAGCCTTCTCCTTTAAATGGTGTTCAAAAAAAGGAAATTCTACATTGTCCCGAAACCAGGCCGAACTCTTAAGATTGAAAGCGACGCTTCCCAGCTTGTCTCCATCTCCGCGCGCCCATCCTCCATGCACCCACGGCCCCATCACCAGCGTATGCTTTGTAGCAGCACTCTGCTGCTCAAGCGCTGCATCCAGCCTCAGCGGCCCCTGCAAGTCTTCAGCGTCATACCAGCCACCGACTGTAAGCACTGCCGGCGTAATATTCTTCACATGTGGCGCAAGATTGCGAACCTTCCAGAACTCATCGTAAGTAGTATGCGCCAGCAGCTCTGTCCAATAATGGCTTTCGCGCTTTAAGTACTTCTCGTCCGCATTCGAAAGCGCACCAAGCCGCTTGTAAAAGTCATAGCCATCGCGCGAGCCAAAATCGAAGCGCCGGGCATTTGGGTCAGGCAACTCGGGCTCCGTTTTCTTCTTGCCAAAAAAGGCATAGAAACCAAAGTTCGCGGCAAGGTAGAACGCACCATTGTGATAAGAATCATCGCCTTTGAAAAGGTCAATGATCGGAGCCTGCGGGCTAGCCGCCTTCAGTGCCGGGTGAGCCTCAATCATCCCAGCCGCCGCATAAAAGCCCGGATAGGATATCCCCACGATCCCGGCTTTGCCATTATTGCCCCTGATATTCTTCAGCAGCCAATCAATCGTGTCGTAGGTGTCAGACGATTCATCCGTATCCTGCACACTCTTCTTCACCGCCCGGTGCGGCGTCATCTCAACAAAGACCCCCTCACTCAAATACCGCCCACGAACATCCTGATAAACAAAAATGTACCCACTCTTGAGAAACAACTCGTTCGGTCCCAGGTTGGACCGATACTTGTCCACCCCATACGGGGCAACACTATAAGGCGTGCGACTGATCAAAAGCGGATACGATTTCAGCGAATCCTTCGGCACATAAATACTGGTAAAGAGCTTCTTCCCGTCTCTCATCGAAATCCGGTGTTCGTACTTCGTATAGTTCGCCTTGACGTACTCGGCCATAGCAGCCGGTGTCATCGGTTGAGATGAGGCAACCAGAACAAATGAGAAAAGAAGTAATACAAAATGCATAAGGCTCATTATAGAATCGCGGGATGCCCGCTACTCTGCTTTATGAACTCGCCGCCGAATTTCTCGGCACCATGATCATCCTTCTCTTCGGTGGAGGCGTAGTCGCAATGGTCCAGCTTTTTGGCTCAGGAAGCCCCGGTGAGCTCGTCAATGGCGGCTACACCAATATAACTCTCGGCTGGGGCCTCGCCGTGATGATGGGCGTGGCCGTCAGCGCCAAGGTCAGCGGTGCTCATCTCAACCCTGCCGTCACATTGTCGGTCGCTATCTTCCGTGGCTTCTCTTGGGCTAAAGTTGCTCCCTACATGTTGGCCCAGATGGCCGGTGCCTTCTGCGGCGCAGCACTCGTCTTCCTTAACTACCGCCCAGCCTTCCTCAAGCAGGACCCCGGCCTCGACCATTCCGCCGGCATCTTTTGCACCTTCCCGGCTTTTCCAGACGTCCCCTCTGCCGGCTTCATCGATCAGGTCCTTGGCACCGCCCTCCTGCTTTTCCTTGTCATGGCTTTAACCGATGAAAACAACCTGAACGCCCCCTCCTGGCTGACACCCATCCTGGTCGGCGCAATTGTAGTCGCCATCGGCATCAGCTTCGGCGGCCTCCACGGCTATGCAATCAATCCGGCCCGTGACCTCGGTCCCCGCCTCTTCACCGTCGTCGCCGGCTTCAAAAACAACGGCCTCACCGACGGCGCCTCGGCCTGGATGATTCCCTTCTTCGCACCTTTCCTCGGCGGTATTGTAGGTACTGCTGCCTATGACTTCACCATCCGAAAAGCACTTTAATGTGCAAGCATGAAATCTGGCTCATCCGCCACGGTGAGACCGCCTGGAGCCTCAGCGGCCAGCACACCGGATGGACAGATCTGGCCTTAAACGAGGAAGGCGAAAGACAGGCCATCGGCCTCAAGACTGAACTTGAAGGCAAGACCTTCGCTGCCGTATATTCAAGCCCGCTGCTGCGAGCCCACCGCACCTGCGAACTGGCAGGCTTCGGTGCCCAAGCTCAATATCTAGACGACCTGCGCGAATACAATTACGGCTCAATTGAAGGCAAAACCGCCGCCGAGATCAAGCTCAGCATCCCGGATTGGTCCATCTGGACCCACGGCACCCCAGACGGTGAAACCATGAATCAAGTCTATGCGCGCTGCGGCAACGTCGTTCAAGCCGCCCTCGCCCCCGACGGCGACGTAGCCCTGTTCGGCCACGGCCATCTTCTGCGTCTTCTCGCCTGCAACTACCTCGGCCTCCCTGCGATCAACGCACGCATGCTCGCCCTCAGCACCGCCTCTATCAGCGTCCTCGGTTGGGAGAAAGAGACCCGTGTGATCCGGAAGTGGAACCAGACGGCAAAAGGCCGGCAGACTTAAGCACTCTCGTCGAGCCCCCAATCACCAACGCCTCCACTTCATCGGTAAACCATCCCGGCTGCATAAAGTACATCATGGCGTCACCGGCCTCATAGCCACCTTCCCGCTGCACCCGCAGACTCGGAATGTAACCGGGTAGAAAATTCGCATAACCGGCAACAATCAATCGATTCCCGTACTTGGCCTTAAAGTGTAAAGCGTAATCCACCACCACCTCTCCAGGCAGCGCGAGCAGCGTGATCTGGCCAATCCGGATCGCCTGGATTGGATAAGCAGTATCGAGCGGCATCTTCTTGGCCGCCATCGCAGCTAGCATCGCTTTACCCCTTCGTGCCGCAAATCGATCAGAACTCAATGCCTCCGCCTCATAAGCTTCTTTAGTGTGCGAAGCAAAAGGCAAACGAATCTCCTCGATTACGGTCTGCAGCGTCCCTGTAAGTGGCGTAAGCTTCGCTGATAAAGCCGCCTCAGCCAAACTCTTGCCATGCCTCTGCGCAAGCTCGCGAGTTCCACGTGGAGTAGCCCGCTGATCCCCAGCACTCAACGGAACAAACATCGCCGTCGCACCAGGCAACAACTCCTCTATCGCAGCCTGTGCATAACCCGGATAATCGCCACTCACCTCGTAAGTATCGCCAGTCAGCACCGTCGGATGGCAGGCATATCCAAAGAGCAGAGCAAGCGCACTCCCATCCTTCCTCTTCAGCCGAAGCACCGGCACCCGATGGTCAACCGGAGCAGGAAACTTCTCCCCTGGCCGAATCATGGCCAGTTGCTCGGTTCGCCGGTTAAACGCAAATCCCGCCTCGGCCCAACCACTCGAAACACTAACAGGCTCAAGCTTCACGAGCGCAGCCGAGATCAATGTTTCCAATTGATCGATCAAACCAACCGTATAAGTTTCAGCTTCCCGATCAAAAGCCGGGCCTTCCCCTTGGCTAATCGTCATCCGGTCCAGAACCGCTGGCCCCGAGTGTGTATGCGAAGCAAGAAATACAATCTGATCCCGCCTTAACCCGTGCTTAGCCAATACCCTGCGAGCCAATTCATTCGTGCTCCGCTCCGTGAATCCAATCAGGTCTGCAGTAACAATCACCACTCGCCCCTTGCCACCGTCGTCAAGCGCAAGAGCCTTGGCGTAAAGATCGAGCCCAACAACAGAAGCCGGATGCGTACGCGCACCAAATCCCATCAGCCAGGCTGGCGACTCAGGCGTAATCTTGACCCTTGCAACACCAGCGCGAAACTCACCGTTCAACGTCAACGCCGCTGCGACAATGAGCATACAGCGCAGCAAGCTCATTAGAACTCTACGCGCAAGGCAACCTGGCCTTGTCGGGGCGTATTCGATTGACCAGAAATGCGGCCAAATTGGGCATTGCTCACATTACCCTGCGGCCCGGCAAACACCGTCCGATTGAAGGCATTGAACAACTCGGCCCGGAACTGCAATTGCAGCCGATCCATAAGCTTGATGCGCTTGATCAACCCAAAATTCTCATTGAGGAAATTCGGATTTCGCAAGTTCGTAAACGCTCGTGCGCTCGAACCAAACGTCAACGCAGCCGGAGCGTTAAACGCAGTACGGTTGATCCACAGATCGCGAGCCGGATCGAAGTTGTCCACCTCAACGCGCCGATCAGTCGACAACACATTCGGGCGCAACGCAGAAGTGAAGAGCGGCAATGTATTGTTGGCTGTAAGCGTGATCGGGGTCCCCACAGAATATTGATGGATGCCAGATATGGTCCAGCCGCCCAAAATATGCCGGCTGGCATTCTTGAACGAAGGAATCTGGTAGCTATAGCTCAAAGCAAAGATATGCGGTACGTCCGTAGTAGCGATCGCCTTCTCCAGCCTGCGATTGTATGTAGTCTGCCCCGCAGGCCCACCACCAGCAAGAATGTCAGAATCTGACAAGGTCTTGGCCCACGTATACGCCATCTGCACATCGAGCCCGCGATAACTCCTCACCTGCAACTGCGTCTGCAACGCATGGTAAGTAGACGACCCCGCCGGGTTGCTGCGGTTCCACACTGCCTGCATATGCGGATAAGGCCGCAGCGCCTGCGCAACAGAACCGGTAAAGCCCGCATAGGGCGCACGAATGCCAGCCGCCACGGCTTCAGGCGAAGTGATGTTCCGGGTCAGCAAAGATCCCAGTGTCAAATTCGAAGGATTCAGCTCATTCCAGTGCACCAGTCCATTGCCAAGCCGCGTACCTTTGGTGCCAAGGTAAGTCACTTCAAGATTGATCCTCTGGCTAAGCTCACGCTCCACCGTAAACGACCAATTCTGGAAATAAGGCGCACGGCCATCGCTACGAAGGATCATGCGCACATCAGAGCCATTGCCAGCCGCAGGATTGATGAAAGGCGGCTGTGCAAAGTTCTGCGGAAACCCACCATCCCAATTAAAGCCCGGCGTCACACCGGCATCGAGACTCTGAAACACAGGCTGCGCCACAAAACCAACACTCGATTGCAGCGAGTCACGCAAGCCGGCGTTAGCATTGCCCTGCGCGTAATAGATTCCGTAGCCGCTGCGCAACACAGTCTTCGGCGTAAGTGCATAGGCCAACCCAAGACGCGGCCCCAAAGCCTTGAAGTCGGTATCAGCCAATCGTTGCAGTCCGCTCCTTCCCGGGCCATCACCCAAAAACACCATCGCTCCAGGGCGGTTTCCGGCAGCCGGATTCGGCAGGTTCAAATCAAACGTCGACAGATTGTCGCGATTCTCATAACGCGGAATGAACACGTCATAGCGCAACCCGTAATTGAGCGTCAGCTTTCGGCTCACCTTCCAGTCGTCCTGCGCATACCCGGCAAAGTATTGGTAGCGGTTGCGAGGGAAGTAACTAAACACCTGCAACTGCCCTCGATTCACCCCACCCAGCAAGAAGCTGGCAATCGCATTGCCGCTATTGGCAGTGCCAGGCAGCGCTGTCTCAAGTGCATTGAACTGAAACCAACCCATCGTCCGCCAGGGGTCGATCCCATTGGTTTCCATGAAGCGGAAGTCGAGCCCAAACTTCAGGTTGTGGCTGCCACGAACCCACGAAAAACTCTCGCCCAACTGAAACGCATTATTGGTCTGAAACACCCTGCTATTGCAATTCTGATCTCCAAGGCGCGAAAAGCCCGAAGCAATGAATTCGATACAAGGAAAGGTATTATCGGGTCCGCGGTTCACGCCAGTCAGCCCGAGCTTTGTAGGCCAATCCTGATTCAAACTATAGGCAGCAATCCGCACCGCCGTCCGCGTATAACCAAGAGTGACGTGATTCAACATCGTCGGCTTGATCACCAGATCATGACTCAGCCGTACCCAATTGTTCCTGCTGGCAGTGGATCGATTGGGAGTCGTCGGCCCCGGCACCAACTCCGGGTCGAGGATCCTGTTCAGATCGTTGTAGTAATAACCGGAAATGCGGTTCTTGTCCGAAAAAGCATGATCCATCTTCAGGTTGTACTGGTTGCTATTGGTTTGACCACGGCCAGAGGACAGGAAATTGTTAAAGATCGAAGCATTATCAGGCGTCGGCAACAGCGGCAGAATGTTCCGCGACACACTCGAAAATCGGCTGGCCGGAATCCGGTTTCCCGGAAACTGATCGCGAGCAATTCCGCTAGCCGTGCTGCGATTGGTCGCTGGGTCATAAATGGCCGCCGCCCGTGAAAAATCGCCCTGCCGGAAGTCCAGCGGAATCAGACTCTGGAGCGTATTCGGCGAACCCTGCCGAAAGCGATAGCCACCATAGACAAAATAGAAAAACGTCTTGTTCTTTCCGTTATAGATCTTCGGAATGTAGAGTGGGCCGCCAATGGTCGCACCAAATTCGTTCTGACGATTGATCTGCCGCGCACGCTGGAAGAATCCGCGAGAATCCAGCTTGTCATTCCGCAGGTAATTGAATACAGCCCCATGCAGTTCATTGCTTCCGCTTCGCGTAGTAAAAAGTTGCACCCCGCCACCAGTGCGCCCATACTCGGCGTTAAAGTTGGCCCGAACCAGCTTGAACTCGCCAATCGTCTCAACCGAAGGCCTGGCATTTCCCGCAATCACGCCACCACTCTCGATACCGGTAGAAGCAACACCATCGAGCAACACTTCTTTCGCACGGCTCGGCGAACCAGAAATCTGAGTGTTTCCCGTATCCCCGGTCACCCCAGGAGCAAGAAAGATAAACTGCTCAAGATTCCGAACATTGCCACCGACAAAGAGCGGAAGGTCCATCAGCTTCGCCCGGCTAATCGTTGTCCCCAAATCAGAGGTTGCCGTCTGCAGTGCTGGCAACTCCCCAGTCACCTCGACGCTCTGTTCCACCTGCCCCACTTCCAATCGGGCATCCACCGTCAAGGTCTGAGCAACGTTCAACTCAATCGACTTACGAATCAACTTCCGAAAACCAGGAGCCTCTACTGTCAATTCGTAACTGCCAACCGGAAGCTGCTGCAGTGCATAATTTCCAGAGCTTGTCGTAGCGGTACGAAACTCAAGTTGAGTTCCTGTATTTGTAGCCCTCACCGTGGCGAGTGCGACAGCCGCATCGCTCGGGTCAGAAACTCGACCAGTAATTGTGCCAAGTGTTGTCTGCGACATCGCACTGAACGCAAAAAGACCAAAGACTATTAGGGTTCGCATAAATCTCCACTCCTGAACTTGTTGATTCTATGGTACAAACAATGATTAAAAAACGCAAATCTTCCCCTTCCGAAATTCAAAATCAGAGATATGATTCCAGGATGCGTTTGTGTTTTTTCATCAGCATCCTCGCCTCGACAATGCTCGCTCAAGACTTTGATTTACTCCTGCGAGGAGGCAGAATCATTGACCCGCGCAACAACCGCGATGGCATCTTCGACTTGGCAATTCGCAACGGCACGATAGCCGCTATCGAATCCAATATCGATCCCAAACGCGCCAAAAAATCCGTAGAAGTCAAAGGCCTGCTTCTAACCCCAGGCCTCATCGACATTCACGCGCACGTCTTCTACACCGCCGCTAACCCAGGCGCCTGGGCCGGAGATCTCAGCGTCCAACCCGATGCCCACAGCTTCCGCACCGGCGTCACCACGATGGTCGATGCAGGCTCTTCCGGCTGGCGCAATTTTGAAATCTTTCGCTCGACAGTAATTGATCGAGCCAAAACCCGAGTTCTGGCCATGGTAAACATTGCCGGTTTCGGAATGATCTCTGATGCCACCGAGCAAGGTGATTTTGATCCATACGCAGTCGCAAGGCTGGCAGCCAAACACAAAGACGTAATCGTCGGAGTCAAGTCTGCCCACTACCAGAAGCCCGATTGGGACAGCGTAGACGATGCCGTCCTGGCCGGAACCAAAGCGAAGATTCCAGTCATGGTCGACTTCGGCTACTTTCTTCCCGAACGCCCATACTACGAACTGGTAGGCAAGCATCTCCGCCCAGGCGACATCTCCACACACATGTTCCGCGCACCCGTCCCCTTCGTAGACAAAGAAGGCAAACTCTATCCTTACCTGCTCGAAGCCCGCAAGCGAGGCATCAAATTTGACGTTGGCCACGGCGGCGGCAGCTTCGTCTTGCGAAATGCATCAGGGTCCATCCGCAACGGCTTCTATCCCGACACAATTTCCTCAGACCTCCATGCCGGCAGCATGAACGGATCTTTCATGGATTTACCCGCCCTCATGTCCAAGCTAATGGCGCTAGGCCTACCGCTCAAGGAAGCCATCCGGGCCACCACATCCACCCCGGCCGAGATCATCTTAAGACCTGAATTGGGCCATCTGGGAGTCGGCGCAATTGCCGATGTAGCAATGCTACGAGTCATGGAAGGCGACTTTGGCTATTGGGATAACAACCAGGGGCGAGTCACATCCAAAGAGCGTTTATTCTGCGAGATGACACTCAAGGGCGGCGAAGTAGCCTGGGATTGGAACGGTCGCATGGGCGTCGACTTCCGCACCTTGGGCGACATCTACGGGATACGTCCAAAAGTAGACCAGATCGTGGTTCCCCCCAACAAGAACTAAATCCCAAGCTTGCGGTGTTCCACCATGATGCAGCGGTCACTCAGGTAATCCAGCCCACCGGCAACGGCAATAGCCTCAGCCTCATCGTTCTCGATCCCTGACTGCAACCACAGCGCCTTTGCCCCAATAGCCACAGCGTCCCGCGCAACGCCAGGAGTCTGCTCCGGGCGGCGAAACACATTCACCAGATCCACCGGCACCGGAATCTCGCTCAAGCTCGCGTAAGACTTCTCCCCAAGCACTTCAGCCTCTTTCGGGTTCACAGGAATGATCCTGTATCCGTAATGCTGCAAAGCTTGGGCTATGCCGAAACTCGGCCTCATACGGTCGCTCGAAAGCCCCACTACAGCAATCGTCTTCGTCTCGCGAAGAATCTGCTCAATCGTCCTCATCAACCTTGGTTTCCATCTTGAGAATATGCTTGAACCTCGAGACTTCTGCAGGAGTCAAATGACGAATCTGTCCCGACTTAAGCGTCGCCAGTTCAAGAAACCCAATCTTCACGCGCTTCAATTTCTCAACCAGAAACCCAAAATGCTTGAACATGATGCGGATCTGGTTCTGACGGCCTTCGGTCAATTGAATCTCATACCAGGGGTTATCGGCCCGGTTCAATGGCTTGATAATCGCAGGCTTTGTCTTCTTGCCAAAGAGTGGAATACCGGCTCGAAATTCATCCAGTTGATCATCGCTCAATGTCCCATTGGCCTTCACCACATAGGTCTTGATGATGTTCTGCCGCTTGCTCATGATCCGGTTGGCAAACTCACCATCGTTGGTAAACAGCAGCAAACCTTCACTGGCATAATCTAGCCGTCCCACCGGATAAACGCGGTCCTTAACGCCACGCAAGAAATCTGTCACAGTCTTGCGCTCCTCCGGGTCACTCATCGTTGTCACCACACTGTGAGGCTTGTGCATCGCAATATAGAGCATGCTTTTGGGAGCATGCAGCAACTTGTTATCCACCTTGATGTGGTCCACCGAAAGATCAGCCTTGGCACCCAGTTCCATGACCACTTTGCCGTTGACGCGCACCCGGCCCTCAAGGATTATCTCCTCGGATTTGCGGCGGCTTGCAACGCCCGCCTGCGACATTATCTTCTGAAGTCGTTCTAGGGCCACTTTAGTTATTGTGCGCTTTTCGCGCTTTCCGTTTCTGCTTCTTCAACGATAGCTGCTTCCTCAACAACAACAGCTTCTTCCACAATCACAGCCTCTTCCACAATCACAGCTTCATGCACAATCACTGCCTCAGTGATCTGTGGAGAAGCAGCAGGCATGAAATCATCATCCATTGCCAGCCGGCGCAGCTCTTCAAATTCCTTCAGCGTCGGCAATTCCTTCAGGTCCTTGAGTCCAAACTGAATCAGGAATTCCGGCGTAGTCTTATACAGCACAGGCTTGCCAACAACATCCTTGCGGCCCGCTGTGGTTATCAGTTTACGATCCAGCAACGGCTTAAGCGAACCCACACCCTGCGTGCCGCGAATCTGTGCAATCTCAGGCGCTGTCACCGGCTGCTTGTAAGCAATAATGCAAAGCGTCTCGACAGCCGCAGCAGACAATTTCAGCGGCTGCTTCTGGCTCTGGAAGAACTGGCGCAACGCCTCGTCAAATTCCGGCTTCGTCCCGAAGTAATAGCCACCAGCCTTTGCGTGAATCTGAAAGCCATGCTGAGGCTCTTCGTAAAAACCAATCAACTCCTGGATCAGGCGCTCAATCAGCTCAGGTTCACGGCCAAGCCCCCGCGCAATCTCCATGCTCGACATCGGCTCCTCGGTCACATAGAGGATCGCCGCGATCATGGGCTTAAGCTGGTCCTCTTCGCTGAAACTCTTTGTCTCCTGGACAAATTGACTCGCGTCGAAGCTGACTTCTTCCACTACTAGATTCTGTTCTTCCATCTGCTCTTCGTCTGATTCTTATTTGTATTCTTGTTCGACCGCTTCGAGGTCGCTTTCCTTCGGGAAAGCTTCGCCGAAGTTGGCACTACGGGCGAGCACAATCTCGCCAAAAAGTTCATCTTGAGCCAGCTCAATCGCCTGGCGCTTCACCATCTCAAGAATAGCGAGAAACAGGCAGATCATGGCCCTTCGGCTCTTCTGCTTCTCAAACATCTCACGAGCACTAAAACTCTTGCCCGTCTCCACCAGCTCAAACACATTGCGCAACTGCTGGATCATCTCCGGCACAGTCACTTCTTCACCGGTGATCTCGTAAATCGGCCGGTTCTTGGCGCGGTCCAAAACCGCTTCCAGCGTCTTTACCAGATCAAAAAGCGTCACCGAAAGGCCAGGATCCTGATCCTCGCCCATCAGCTTGTCCACCTGCGGATTTGTCCAGATCGCTTCCTCAATCAGGCGCTTCTGCTCCAGCATCTGGGCAGCCCCCCGGAACCGCTCATGCTCAAGCAACCGGTCAACCAGCTCCTTGCGCGGGTCCTCCTCGGGCATGATCTTCTCAAGCTCAGGATCACGCGGCAACAGCAACTTGCTCTTGATGTGAATCAAGGTTGCGGCCATGTAGACAAATTCAGAGCCAATCTCGATATCCATCCCCATCGCCTTCTGCATGTACTCCAGGTATTGCGAGGTGATCTTGGCGATCGGAATGTCGTAGATATTGATCTGCTGTTTGCGGATCAGATCCAGCAGGAGGTCCAGAGGGCCCTCGTATTGCTGGAGTTGGATTTGGAACGAGGACACTACCCCGTAAAGTAGCACGACCTGTCCCACAATCGTAACTGTGACTTCAATCGAACCTCAATTTCCGACACAAAAAACAGGATCAAAGCTAGCCTCAACATGCTCAGTTTGTTTAACTTAGAAGTATTACCTAAGAATTAAGATGAAGACTAAAATGGCAGCCCAGGCCTCTTCGCCTTGTCTTCGGTTTTCGGAGGAGCCCCTTTAAACGTAAGTGTCACCGAAACGAGCCGATTTTCGCGATCCACATCCACAACACTCTTGGTATCACCAAGATTGTCGAAGATACCATCCTCCCGAAGCTTGTTCAAGAAGAAGTCAGGATAGTCGGGGTTAAAGGCCGCCCCTTTCTTCGTCCCCCACATCTTGCGAACTTCCGGTTCAGAGATCAGATCGAGACCCTTGATATCCAATTTGTCGAAAGTGTACTTCTGCCCTGGCACGATCGTCATGTCCATATCGACGGTCTTGCGTTCCTCGTTAAGCGTCCGCTTGGCAATTACCTTTGCATCGAGAAACCCATTGCGCTTCACAGCCAACTCCATCTTCCGGCGCCCTTCATCCACCTCTCCCATATTGGCCGTAACCCCCTGACGAAACCCCCCAATGCGAAGCCAGTCTTCTGTTCGACCAGACTCGCCTTCAAGCCGAATCTCTCCCAATGCAAACTCCTCCCCTTCCACCACCTTCACCTTGACATTAAGCCCAAGATTCTCCGGAGCCTTCTCCGTAACGATCTCCGGGAAGCTCACCTTTAACCGCCCACGAGCCTCATACAGAGGGCGGATCTTGATATCGAGAATGTCCCGAAAGTCAGATTCCTTATAGATCACCCCGGTAGCAGCAGCAGACAACACCGGACGAAGCTCCTCTGAGCGCAGCAACTGATTGCCAACAAAATCTACCTGATAAACAGAAGGCTGCACCCGTTTCGGGCGAAAAAGAGCGACCAGATTTCCCTTATCATCAGCAGCAAGAGCTCCGCGAATCCGGTCCTCCGGAACGGTTACATTCAAACTACTGTTGAGTGCCTCTTCATAGCGCTTCAGCACTTCCTGAGTCGCGGGAATCTTGTCCCCAAACAGAGGATCGATTTTGGCCAAAATTGCTTTTGCCTCAGCCGCCTTGGCAGGAATATCCTCAAAATCAACCGGGTAAAAGACAGTCACTTCGGTCACATCCCACTCAATGGCATAACCCTGCTCCCTCGGCTCATACCGGTAAGAAACGCGGTCAAAATAGCCACACGCAAGCAGCTTCTGCATCGCCGCATCCATCTCTGCAGGCTTCACGCTGGTCCCAGGCAGAATCCCAGCCGCAGCAACCACCTGCTCCGCCTTCACGAGCTTGTTGCCCTTAACAAGCACGGCCTTTACCGGAAATGAGGTGTTCGCCGTTTGCGCGAGCGCAACGAAACCAAGAGAGAGAGCAACTATAAGTAGTTTCATGCCAATACTGTCATTGTCTCCGACGGGGACAATCTATGTTTGGTTGCAAAGTGGAGCTAAACTAAAACCATGCCGCCAGCGACACTAGTGAGCGTTGAGGAATATCTACGAACCAGCAGCGACCCAGATTGTGAATACGTAGATGGGGAGATCGTAGAGCGTCCTATGGGAGAACGTGGGCACAGCACAGTGCAAGCAATGCTCGTTGCATTTTTTATGCATCGACGGAGAGAACTCAAGATTCGAGTTCAACCCGAATTCCGCCTTCAAACTAGTGCTTCGCGGTTTCGAGTCCCCGATGTACTAATTGAAGATTCCAGCACAGAAAAACAGCATATTCTCAGCAGCCCCCCTCTCCTCTGCATAGAAATTCTCTCCCCAGAAGACACCCACAGCCGCATCCTCGTAAAGGTGCAGGAGTACCTCGATTTTGGCGTGCCCTGCGTCTGGACCATCGACCCCGCAACCGAACAAGCCTGGATCCACACCCGCAGCAGCAACGGCGATTGTCTCAGCCACGCCGTAAGCGACGGCACGCTCACCACCCCCGACAAGCGCTTAACCATCCCCCTCGCCGAGCTATTTGCCGAGTAAGCGCTGTTATGTGCTGGCTTAGGAACCTGGAGTTTTCATGCTGGCATGGCGCTAAACTAAAACCATGCCGCCAGCGACACTAGTAGGCGTTGAGGAATATCTGCGAACCAGCAGCGACCCAGACTGTGAATACGTAGATGGGGTGATCGTAGAGCGTCCTATGGGAGAACGTGGCCACAGCACTGTACAGAAAAGATTGATCATCTTCTTCGGGATGCTTGAAAAGAAATTGGGAATCCGAGTCCAACCAGAATTCCGGACCCAAACGCAAACCGATAGATTTCGCGTACCAGACCTCTTGATCGAAGACGCAAGTGCCGCCCTGGAGAAAATCGTAACAGCCCCTCCGCTGCTCTGCGTCGAAATCCTTTCCCCAGAAGACACCCACAGCCGCATCCTCGTAAAGGTGCAGGAGTACCTCGACTTCGGCGTACCCTGCGTCTGGACAATTGACCCCACAACAGAGCAGGCCTGGATCCATACCCGAAGCTCCAACGGCGATTGCCTCAGCCATGCTGTAAACGACGGCACCCTAACCACTCCCGGCAACCGCCTAACCATCCCCCTCGCCGAACTATTTGCCGAGTAGCCGCTCAGCCACCGTCTTCATCTCCAGATACTTCCCCTCATCCATCATGCCTTCCCAGGTCCATTGCGCAAGGCCCTGCGCATCGCAAAGAACAATCACCGCGTGTTTATCGTTCGTTGCCCGAAAAGCTTTGCGCAACCGACCCGCGCCACCATACACAGTCAAAACATTCTCGTGGAGCTCCTTCGGTGTCCCATTCCGCATCCCGCGATCAATAAAAGGCTTCCCCAGCATCCCCATCCCGCCAATCACCGGCACCTCAAAAAACGTAATCTTCGAATTCGACCCAAAATCCTTTTTGTAACGGGCCGCCCAGGCCTCAACCGCATACCGCGATTCATAAGAAAACCCCACCAGAAACATCGCAACCTTACCCTTGGCCGCATCTGGAAGCACAGCCTTCTTGCCCGAAAGGAATTCGCCTTTCAGTTCCGGCATCGACTTGCCAATATCCAACATCCACAGCGTAGCCAGCAATAGTGCCATGTTTCCTCATGAAAATGGATGTCCCAACTAGCCTACTTGTTACACTTAAAGAGTTCCCATGTCCTACGATGTCGTTATTATCGGAAGTGGCCCTGGCGGCTACTCGGCCGCCATACGCGCCGGCCAATTTGGTCTTAAGACCGCTCTCATTGAGAAAGCCCCCAAACTAGGTGGCACCTGCTTGCATGTGGGCTGTGTCCCAACCAAGTCGCTGCTGCACACAGCCAGCGTGTGGGATTACTTCATGAACCCGGAAGCAGAAGGCATCAGTTGCCAGGCCCCCGTGCTTCACTTCCCCAACGTGATCGATCGCAAGAACAAGATCGTCTCCAAGCACGCCAAAGGCATCGACTTCCTGATGAAGAAGAACAAAGTCGATGTCATTCCCGGCTACGGTCGCCTCCTCGGCGGCGGCAAAGTCGAAGTCGACCACAACGGCCTAAAGTCGATCGTCGAATCAAAGAACATCGTCGTAGCCACCGGATCAGAAGCTCGCATGATCCCGGGCCTCAAGGCCCAATCCCCGCGCATCCTCACAAATATTGAGATCCTAGAACTCCCCAGCGTCCCCAAGTCCCTCGGCATCATCGGCGCTGGAGCTGTG
>JBKJUN010000519.1:0-8635 GCA_046590555.1 Bryobacter sp.
GCTCGTATCATCTCGAGTTCAGAGGCTTCGCTTGCCTGAGCCAGCAACTCAAGTTGCTTCGTTTTGCTCAGCTTGGGCGTTAATTTCGGAGAGAGTTTTTTCGAGGACATCGAGAACCGCTTTGTCTTTAGGCCGGCCCGCCGCACGCTTGCTGCGAATAATATCCACAAGGCTTGCAACGCTCAACCGTCTACCTTCTATTTCAACAATAGTCGCCCGGCTTCGCAAGCTCGCCAGCGAAGTGATACCAGCAGCTATCGGCAGGAAGTCGACATGAAAGTCGACCGCACCGTAATCGAGACGATACAGAGACGATAGATCAGGCGAGGGTTGAATCAACTTCGCAGAAACAAGCGAGGCGATCTGGATCAATTTCTTCCGGTTTGCCAAAGTATCCCAATTGTAGAAGTCGAGGTGCATTGTCGTAACAGGTGCCCCCTGTAGTGCTGCCGCTGCATTCCCAATGAGAATGGCTTCAAGCTTAACCTCTTCCATGGCTGCGGTAATTTGCACCAGATAATTTGTCGCATCCATATTGAGAGGTCAGGATAGCAATGGCTTCACTACATGCCCCTTCACATCTGTGAGTCGATAGTGCCTGCCCTGGAACTTGAAGGTCAGCTTGCTATGATCCACGCCGAGTGAGTGCAGCAACGTGGCATGAAAATCATGCACGTCTACTGGATTTTCCGTAATGTTGTAAGAGAAATCATCGGTCTCGCCATAGGTGGCGCCACCTTTGAATCCACCGCCGGCAACCCAGGCCGTAAAGCACCGTGGGTGGTGATCGCGGCCGTAGTTGGTCTCAGTCAGTGTGCCTTGTGAATACACTGTGCGCCCGAATTCACCCATCCAGATGACAACTGTGTCTTTGAGCAGCCCACGTTGCTTGAGGTCCTCAACCAGTGCCGCCGAAGGCTGATCTGTCTCTTTGCACTGGCCACGGATTTCTTTCGGCAAGTTTGAGTGTTGATCCCACCCGCGATGAAAGAGCTGGACGAATCGCACTCCGCGTTCCACCAGGCGACGGGCCAGGATACAGTTGGCTGCATAGGATCCGGGCTTGCGAGCATCCGGCCCGTAGAGTTCAAAAGTGCTATCAGGCTCTTTTGACAGATCGCTCAATTCCGGCACACTCGCTTGCATTCGAAAAGCCATCTCATATTGAGAGATGCGAGTTGCAATTTCCGGGTCCTGATAACTTTCCAGCTGTATCTGGTTGAGCTTGGACAAATCGTCGAGATAACGGCGGCGGGCGTCCCTCGAATACCCTTCGGGATCGGATAAGTAGAGCACCGGGTCTGCCCCGCCCCGAAATTTCACACCCGAATATTTCGTCGGCAGAAAACCAGAGCCAAAAGCTCGATCAGCCAGTGCTTGCGTGTTGCCGCCACCCTGGCTCACCATCACCACATAGGCCGGCAGGTTTTGATTCTCACTCCCCAAGCCATAGGCTACCCAGGCACCAAAGCTCGGCCGGCCGGCCAGTTGAAAACCGGTCTGGCAAAACGTCACTGCAGGGTCGTGGTTGATTGCCTCGGTGTTGAGACTTTTGATGAAGCACAGATCATCGGCTTGCTTCGCCATATGCGGCACCAGTTCGCTGAACCAGGCGCGCGATTGCCCGTGTTGGGCAAACTTGAATACAGTCGGTGCGGTAGGAAAACTTTCCTGAAAGGCCGACATGCCGGTGAGTCGCTGGCCTCGACGAATCGAATCGGGAAGATTCTCGCCGCGACGAGCCTGAAGGCCGGGCTTCCAGTCGAAAAGGTCCAGTTGGCTCGGTGCACCATGCTGGAAGAGCAAGATCACGTTCTTGGCCTTCGCGGCAAAATGCGGCAGCCCTGGCAGCTTGGGATGCACTTCTTTCTGGTCTTCTCCGTTGAGCAGTGAAGAAAGTGCAGCGATACCAATCCCGGTAGCGGACTTTTGAAAGAAATGACGGCGGGTCGGGAGCAGTGGGTGCATGGATCAATCCTTGGTGACCGTTTCGTCGAGGTTTAGCATCAGGCTGGCCAGAGCCATATAGGCAGCCTGCTCGGAAGGTTTAAGCTGCATGTCTTGCGGAGATTCACCCTTCAAAAGATAAGTATCTACGCGGCCCGGATTGGTCGCAAAATAGTCGCGATGGTAGTTAAGACTGGACTTCAAGATCGCAAGCTCTTTGGCTGATGGCTCGCGTGCGAGCAGTAGTTTGGTGCCATATGAAATACGCGATTCATCTGTTGCGCCACCTTCAGTCAACATGCGGCGGCCAATCTGCCGTCCAGCCTCAAGGAAAGTGACGTCGTTCATCAAGTTCAATGCCTGTAGCGGCGTATTGGTGCGAGACTCGCGCACGGTGCAGCTTTCGCGTGTCGAGGCATCGAAGTTAGTCATCATGGGCGGAGCAATCGTGCGCTTCCAGTACATGTAGAGGGAGCGGCGATAAAGGTCGGCACCGTGGTCCTGCTTGTAAGCCATATTCTGCATGGATTGTTCTTCCCACAAGCCTGCGGGCTGGTAGGGCTTCACGCTTGGTCCCCCAAGCTTTCCGTTGAGTAAACCTGCCGCAGCCAATGCCTGGTCACGAATCGACTCGGCAGGCAAGCGCAGACGGGGGCCATGCGCCAGCAATCGATTCTCAGGGTCCTTTTGCAGTAGCTCAGGTGTGGTGCGCGAGTCTTGACGGTATGCGGCGCTTGTCACGATCAACCGAAGCATGTGCTTGAGGTCCCACTTGGCATCCATGAACTCGGCGGCGAGCCAGTCGAGCAATTCAGGGTGAGAGGGATACTCGCCCTGGCTTCCGAAGTCTTCGGTGGTCTTCACTAAACCAGTGCCAAAAAGGAGCTGCCAGACACGGTTGATGTTCACACGCGCTGTCAGCGGATTCTCCCTGGCCACTAGCCATTGCGCGAGGCCGAAACGATTATTCGTCGTGTTCGCCGGCAGCGGGGGAAGAAAGATGGGCAGACCAGGCTCTACCTTCTCACCCGGTTTGTTGTACTCGCCACGGATCAGAATGTGTGTGTCGCGGCGCTGCGGGTTTTCGGCCATGATCATCACCGTTGGAAAGCTGCGCTCGAAAGCCTCACGCTGCTGCTCAAGCAGGATCAATTTCGCCCACAATTGTTTTTGCGGCTGAGGCGCGGCTGCTTCAAGATAGGCCTCTCGCACCTGCCGGGATTGGGGCTCAGATTGCTTCAATGTCTGCCCCTGGGCCAATAAAGCGATATCTTCCTGAGGAAGCGTCCTCGACCAGATCAGAATCTCATCGATATTTCCAGCAAAACGGCGATCGGGCCCACCTCCAGAGCCGATGCGAAGAGGCTCTGGGAATTCCTTGCCTCCATTGTCCAAGGGGCGATACAAATTGTCGAGTTCCACCTTGAATTCAACTGGCTTGCCGTCCACGTAAACATGGACACCCTCCGCCATGCGAGAGCCTGTGTAGGCAAGCGTCACATGCTGCCAAAGCTCGGGCTTCAAGACTGGAAGAATAGACGTCATGCGAATGGCATCATCGTCATAGTCGCTAGTGAAGTGCACGTGGATATGGCCAGTGCGCACCTCAAGTGCAAAGCCCCGCCCACGAGGCTTGTCATTCATGCGCGAAAACAGCGTGCCATCGGGAGTCTTCTTTGACTGTGCCCAAAGGGCGATGGTGAAGCGATCCTCCATATCAAAGTTGGCAGCTTTGAAACCCGCATCGAGATAGGAAGTTCCGTTGAGTGAAACGGCCTTGCCAATGCGACCCGGGACAAACTCAACCAGGCCTGAATTAGCTCTGGTCTCGTCAGGATTCTCAAGGCTCAGCTTGCGCTTCAAATCAAAGCTGGGATGCCAATAGTCGATCGAATCGTTTGCCAGTCCCGCTTGCCAGGCTCGCAGTTGCCCGGCGTTCACCTTGATTGCCGCGCGGGTTTGATCGATTGAATGAACCAGTTGGGTGAGTTGCGCCTGCTGCTCACGCGTCGGCGTCGAAAGCATTGGAGGCGAGTTGCCATACTTCATCGCGCGTCCTTGTTCCGGGACGTTGTTGAAGTAGGCGTAGAACTGGTACATCTCTTTCTGCGTGAGTGGATCGTACTTGTGGTTGTGGCAGCGCGCACAGCAAAATGTCAAACCCAGAAACACAGCGCTATTGGTCTCGACACGGTCAATCACGTATTCGACGTTGTACTCTTCAGCGACAATCCCGAGTTCGGTATTGGCGCGATGATTGCGCTGAAATCCGGTGCCCATCTTCTGCTCAACTGTGGCGTTCGGAATCAGGTCACCAGCAATTTGTTCCACCACAAACTGATCGAAAGGCTTGTTCTTGTTGAAGCTCTCGATAACATAATCGCGCCAGCGCCACATGATGCGCTCACCGTCATATTGATAACCGTTGGAGTCGGCGTATCGCGCGTTATCCAGCCAGCGCATCGCCATGCGCTCACCGTATCGAGGATTGGCAAGCAGGCGGTTCACCAGCTTGTCATAGGCGTCGGGTGATTTATCGGCAATAAAATCATCCACTTCTTTAGGCGTAGGAGGCAAGCCGGTAAGGTCAAGCGTGACGCGGCGGATCAGACGATCCTTCGACGCCTCGGCTGAAGGCTTCAGTTGCTCTCGATCCAGTCGCTCGAGAATAAAACGATCAATCGCATTGCGAGCCCATTGTTGATTTGAAACCGCAGGCAAAGCGGGCCGCTCTGGGGTGATGAAGCTCCAATGCTTCTGCCACGTGGCGCCTTCTGAAACCCACTGCGTCAGGATGCTGCGCTCGGCATCGGTCAGTGAATGCCCTGTAAAAACGGGAGGCATCTTGCGCGCCTTGGAATCTGTATTGATCCGCTGGATCAGTTCACTCGTCTCAGGCGAACCCGGAACGATGGCGCGGCGCCCGCCGAGATCGGCCTTGGCTTGCGCCTCGACATCAAGGCGCAAAGGGATGTTTTTGTTCTTGGCATCAGCGCCATGACAGGCAAGGCACTTGTCAGAGAGAATCGGACGCACGTCACGATTGAACTCGACAGGGCGAGCCGCTGACAAGAAAGCCGCAAACAAGACGAAGGTCAACAAAGCCCGTATCATTTTGACCCTATTTTATATGCTTATTAAATGCAGCGTAGAACGTTTTTAGCAGGGCTGGCCGGAATGACCAAGCGACCGAATCTGCTTTTTGTACTCACCGATGATCAAAGAGCAGACTTGATGAGCTGTGCCGGTCACCCCATTTTGCGAACACCAAACATCGATCAACTGGCTGCTGGAGGTGTGCGTTTCACCAACAATTTCTGCGCGACAGCAATCTGCTGCACCAGTCGCGCCACTCTCTTCACCGGCCTCCACGAAAAAAGCCATCGCATCTCAGACTTCAGAACCCCACTCTCACCCGAACTTGTGAAGTTGAGCTATCCCTCGCTCCTTCGCAATGCAGGATTCAAGACCGGCTTCGTTGGCAAATACGGAGTAGGCGGTGATGGCGCTCCCAAAGAGCTCTTTGATGTCAGCCACGGCAATCCGGGTCTGGAGCATGTAGGTCAAAGCCGCGAAATAGGCGCGCAGGCAATACAGTTTCTGGATGGCCTAAAGGCGACAGAGAACTTTTGCCTCAGCGTGAGCTTTCGCGCCCCACATGCAAGAGACGCAGACCCCAAGCAGTATCTCTTCGACCCTGAGGAAGCCAACCTCTATCGGGACACGAATGTTCCTGTCCCGCTGAAAGCCGATCCGAAATTCTTCGACCGGATGCCAGAATTTGTCCGCAACAGCGAGAGCCGCGCACGCTGGCAAAAGCGTTTTACCAACCCAGCCCATTATCAGGAGAGCGTAAAGAGTTACTTTCGGCTCATTGCCGGCGTAGACGCAGTAGTGGGAGACATCCTCAAGACCCTCGAACGCCGGGGCCTGGCCGACAACACTGTAGTGGTCTTCAGTTCTGACAATGGATATTTCCTTGGAGAGCGAGGCCTCGCCGACAAGTGGTATCTCTACGAGGAATCGATCCGCACTCCGCTCATTGTCTACGACCCGAGATTACCAGCGAAACTTCGCGGCAAGACGCGCAACGAAATGACGCTCAATCTCGATGTGTCCCCAACCTTGATCTCGCTGGCAGGCTTGCCCGTGCCAGAAGCGGTGCAAGGTCGAAACCTGATGCCGCTAGTCGAGGGCAAAAAGACACCCTGGCGCAAGGATTGGTTCTATTCACATCTCTTCCCCGGAAACCCACCCGCCGTCACAATTCCAAGAAGTGAAGGCATTCGCAATGAGCGCTACAAATATTTGCGCTGGGTAGATCCAAAGCCTGCAGTAGAAGAAGTCTATGACCTGAAAAAGGACCCGCAAGAGGTAACCAACCTTGCATCGACACCGCTTCGGGCTAAGCTGGAATCTCGCTGGCGTCAATGGAATACTTCACTTGAGCGATGGACCTCCAGCCAGAAATGGAGCGACCCAGCATGATCGGCCTTACTCGCAGAGGATTTCTCGGCAGCGCAGTCCGCCGCAGGCGTCCGAACATCGTCCTCATCATGGCCGACGATATGGGCTATTCCGACATTGGTTGCTACGGTAGCGAGATCGAGACACCCAATCTCAACCGGCTGGCAAATGACGGCGTTCGCTTCACACACTTCACCAACACGGCGCGATGTTGTCCATCCCGGGCTTCTCTGCTGACGGGGCTCTACTCGCATCAGGTGGGCATCGGACACATGACGGGCGATGACGGCCTGCCAGGCTACCGTGGCACGCTGAGCCGTAAGCATGCAACCATCGCCGAAGCACTCAAACCTGCTGGATACAAGAGCGGAGTCTTTGGCAAATGGCACGTCTGTCCTAATGGCCCCAGGCATCGAGACAATTTCCCGCTACAACGTGGCTTCGATTCCTTTGCCGGGACACTTGATGGTGGAGGCAACCACTTCGACCCATCGCGATTCATGATCGGCAACGACGTCCAGCCAAGGGCGAAAGATGGCTTCTATTTCACTGATGTAGTCGCCGACGCAGCAAGTACTTTTATTCGTGAGCAGGAAGGGACAGACAAACCTTTTTTTACCTACCTCGCCTTCACTTCTCCACACTGGCCATTGCACGCCTTTGAACGAGACATCGCCAAGTACGCCAACCGCTATCGGGACGGCTGGGACAAGATTCGACAAGAGCGTTACGGGCGCATGAAGCGGATGAAAGTGGTCGACCCCAAGTGGGGCATCGCTGAACGGGATCCAGAGGTTCCGGCCTGGCAAGACGCCAAATCAAAGGATTGGCAGATGAGGCGGATGGCTGTTTATGCCGCCCAGGTAGAAACTATGGATAGAGCCATTGGCCGCGTCCTCGATACTCTGCGCAAGACCAAAGCGATGGAAGACACGCTGGTAATGTTTTTGGCCGACAACGGCGGCTCAGCCGAGATCTTAAACGACAAGGCCGGCCTGCCAGCCTACTCCACTCATACCCACGATGGTGTGCTGATGCAACGTGGAAACGACAGCAATACGATGCCGGGGCCGGAAGCAACTTTTCAAAGCTACGGCCGGGAGTGGACTCACGTATCGAACACACCCTTTCGAAAGCACAAGGCGGTGGTTCATGAAGGTGGAATTGCCACGCCGCTGATCGCACATTGGCCGTCCGAGCTAAAAACTCGCGGCCGGGTGAATCACGAAGACGGGCACGTCATAGACCTGATGGCGACCTGCTGCGACGTTGCTGAAGCCAGGCAGCCAAATGCCCTCGAAGGTAAGAGCTTGAGGCCAATCTTTGAAGGCAAGACAAGGATCGGACATCAGGCTCTCTTTTACGAACACGAAGGCAGCCGGGCGATTCGCAAACAAGGGTGGAAACTCGTTGCGGACGCAAAACAGCCATGGGAACTATACAACCTCAAAGAAGACCGCTGCGAGCTCAAGAATCTGGCCTCAGTAATGCCGGAAAAAGCATCTGCCCTTGAGCAAGACTACAAGCAGTGGGCAGCTCGAGCACAGGTTGTCGAGTGGTCTGAGATTCAGCGAATCAGGCGAGAACGCGCAAGCCAAAAATAGCAGTGCGCTTAAGCGAAGTAGAGGCCACCGTTTACTTCGATCGTCTGGCCATGAATGTATTTGGACTTGTCAGAGCAAAGATACTGGATCACGTCGGCAGTTTCTTCGCTGGTGCCCAGATAGCCTGCCGGAACATTTGCCTTGAAGGCTTCAAGCATTTGAGGCGTTGAAAATACCTCGTGGAAGTTGGTTGCGATCACGCCTGGCGCCACGCAGTTCACCCGCACGCCAGATGGTGCCAGTTCCTTTGCCATCGCCTTGGTCAAACCAGAGACGGCACTTTTGGCTGTTGCGTAGGCAGCGGCACCAGGACCTCCGCCATTACGGCCAGCCACCGAGCCCACATTCACAATCCATCCACTCTTCTGCGCCACCATGTGCGGGATCACGGCCTGCGTGATGTAAAAAACACTCGAGAGATTCAACATGATCGTCTGTTCCCAATGGCTCGATGGCATGTCAGGCATCTTGTGACGGCCAATCAAAGACCCGGCATTGTTGACCAGGACATCGATCTTGAGCCCCTTGATTTGTTCGGTAAAGCCTTGCACCCCTTCGAGTGTCCCAAGGTCTGCCTGGATCAATGTTGCGGTCGAGCCCGATACCTGGCACTGAGC
>JBKJUN010000612.1:0-7702 GCA_046590555.1 Bryobacter sp.
GCTGCTCGGCTTTTCGGCAGAGGCTGCGTTTGGATGTGCCATCATCAGCACGGCGGTTGGGCACTTTGCGCATGCTAATCTTCGCGTGCGGATTGGATTTCTCAAGTACATTGTGAATTCGCCAGAGATGCATACTTGGCATCACGTACACCCGGATGCTGGCCCTCAGGACCGGAATTTTGCGATTACTTTTGCGGTTTGGGATTGGCTGTTTCAGACGGTCTATTTGCCTGCCGAATTCCCCAAACGTCTGGGAATCCGGCAGGCGGAATCGCGCTAATCGCCCTAAGCTTCGTCGTCGTGCTGGGCGGCAAGCTTAGTGATGACGCTTAGATCTTCAAGCGTTGTTACGTCGCCAGCGATCGTGTTATTCGTGACGAGTTCACGCAGAAGGCGGCGCATGATTTTGCCGCTGCGGGTTTTGGGCAGGGCATCGCTGAATCGGATTTCTTCAGGTCTGGCGAAGGCACCGATTTCGTGGCCGACCCACTGGCGTAGTTCTTTGCCGATCACGTCGTGGTCGTAATCGCCCTTCTTCAGAGTGACGAAGCAGCAGACGGATTGGCCGGTGATTTCATGTGGCTTGCCGACGACTGCGGCTTCGGCGACGGCTGGGTGACGGACGAGTGCGCTCTCTACTTCCATCGTGCTGAGGCGGTGGCCACTGACATTGAGTACGTCGTCCACACGGCCGAGAATCCAGAAATAACCGTCTTCATCGCGACGGGCTGCGTCGCCGGTGAAGTAGTTGCCGGGCATGCGGCTCCAGTATTGGTCTTGGAAGCGTTCGGGGTCGCCCCAAATGTTGCGAACCATGCTGGGCCAAGGGCGGCGGACGATGAGGAAGCCTTCCTGATTTGGGCCGACGGGGTTGCCGTCTAAATCGACAACGTCAGCGATTACGCCGGGCATGGGCAGGGTGCCGCTGCCGGGCTTGAGAGGCACTGCACCGGGCATGGGTGCGATGAGGATTGTGCCGGTTTCGGTCTGCCACCAGGTGTCGACAATCGGGCAGCGGCCCTTGCCGATGACGTTGTAATACCATTCCCAGGCGGCTGGATTGATAGGCTCACCGACGCTGCCCAGCAGGCGGAGGCTCGATAGATCGCAGGAGTCTGGAAATTGATTGCCTTGACGGATGAGAGCGCGGATTGCGGTTGGTGAGGTGTAGAAGATGGTGGCTTTAAAGTGCTCGACGATCTTCCACCAGCGGTCGAAGTTTGGGGTGTCTGGTGCGCCTTCGTAAATGATCTGTGTGGCTCCGCGCGACATCGGGCCATAGACGATGTAACTGTGGCCGGTGACCCAGCCGATGTCGGCAGTACACCAGTAGATGTCGTCGGCCTTGAGGTCGAAGACCCACTCCATGGTCATTGAGGCTTGCAGCATGTAGCCGGCCGTGGTGTGGAGGATGCCTTTGGGCTTGCCGGTGGTGCCGGAGGTGTAGAGGACAAAGAGGGGGTGTTCGCTGTCGAGGGCGACGGCAGGGCAATGCTCGCTCTGGCCGGCTTCTACGGCGTGCCACCAATGATCGCGACCGTGTACCATCGTGACTTCGCCTTTGGTGCGGGCACAGACGACTACGCTTTCGACGGTGGGGCAATCGGGCAGGGCTTCGTCGACGGCTGGCTTGAGTTTGATTTCTTTGCCGCGACGCCAGCCGCCGTCGGCAGTGATGACGAGTTTTGCGCCAAGATCCTGGATGCGGGCCTTGAGGGCTTCGCTGGAGAAGCCACCGAAGACGACGCTGTGGGTGACGCCGAGGCGGGCACAAGCGAGCATGGCGACTACGGCTTCAGGGATCATCGGCATGTAGACGATGGCGCGGTCGCCGGTTTTGACGCCGAGATTGAGAAGGCCGTTTGCGAAGCGGGAGACTTCGGCGAGGAGTTCTGCGTAGGTGACTTTGCGGGTATCGCCGGGTTCACCCTGGAAAAGGAGTGCGACTTTGTCGCCGTGGCCTGCTTCTACGTGGCGATCCAGGCAGTTGTAGCAGGCGTTGGTTTTGCCGCCGACGAACCACTTGGCGAAGGGTGGTTCCCATTCGAATACGTGGGAGAAGGGCTCCATCCAGTGCAACTTCTCTTTGGCCAGATCGCCCCAGAATTCTTCGGGCTTTTCTGCGGCCTTCTGGTAGAGCGCCTTGTAGGCGTCCATGCCCGATACATTGGCCTGGGCGATAAATTCTGCTGAGGGTGGATAAACGTTCTCTTGACTCATGGCGAAGAGCCAATTCTATCAACCCTTGTGCGGAATGGCTTAAATCCCTTTGAATGCCGCTTCGAGATCTACTTTGAGATCGGGCCAGATGGGGCCGCCGGTGAGTTCTTCGCCGACTTCGACGATCCAGACGAGTTTGGTGCCGCTCGCGAAGTATTCTTCTGCTTTTTTGAGGATGGCTTTGGTGCGGTCTTCGGGGCAGCGGATTTCGATTGCGAGCGCTGGCCCGACTTCCAGGTGATCTTTTGCGTTGATGCGTGATTCATCGATCATCGAAACGTCAGCGAGGCGATACACATTTTCACCAGCTACGTTCAGAAGGCAATGCAATTCTGTGGCAAGGTGCATGCCGATGCTCTCCGCGAAAGCATTCAACAAAACGCAGAATCTAACTTGCAAGCGCCCCTCACTTAGCACCGTGCCGCGATAAACTAAACACGCATGCCACTTAGCCCAGACCAGCAACGCGCCCTAGTAGCGCGCCTCTCCGCCGCCTGCGGAGGCTCCTATACTCCTGACCAGCGCCGCAAGCACTTTATCACCGGCCCGCAGTGGGCCGCCTCCTATGAAGGCCACGCGATTTTTCACGCGCCCACTCGCAAGCCCGTTCACTTTGAGACGGTCATCGAACAGTTCGCGCGGATCGGGATCAATCACTGGTGTACGCATGACACCGATGTGCTGCCTTATGATGCGCTCGGCAACGACAAGCAGCACGAGATTGTGGGTCAGATTGGCTCTTCGCTCAAGAAGAACGGTATCAATTGTTCGATGGTGACAACTGAGACTTTCCACCATGCGGTGTTCGCCGGCGGGCCTGCTGGTGAGCAGCTCGAAGTTCGCGACTATGCCAAGTGGAGGCTTCGTAATACCGTCTCGATCGGGCATGAGCTTGGGGCTTCTTATGTTGTCTACTGGCCGGGTTCGCTGGGGTATCAGTTTCAAGGGATCGTCGATGAAGTGCAGACGCTGAAGTGGTTTGCCGAGGGCATGAATTCGGCTTGTGAGGCCGATATCGAGATTGCCAAGGCGAAGGGGCGTCCGACCATGCAGCATTGCATGGAGGCCAAGCCGTTTGAGCCACAGGCTGAGATTTTGCTGCCAACTTCAGATGCGATGCTCGCATGGATTTTCTCGGGTCAGTTGAAGTATCCCGATATGGTGGGTCTGAATCCTGAGTACTTGCATGAGTTGATGTGGGGCGGGGCAGTACGTGCGTCGCTGGCTCGTGCGCTGCTGTGTGGCAAGCTCTTTCACTTCGATATTAACGATGGCTACCGGCTGAAGCATGACGTCGATATCGCGGTAGGACTCGTGAATCCTTTCGACTGGCTTAATGTGCTGGTGCTGTTGCGCACTTATGACTTTAAGGGACCGTTTAACCTCGACTTCAAGCCGCCTCGTACGACATCGAATGAGGGTGTGTTTGAAATCAGCTTCCCGACTGCTGTTGATCGCTTTATTACTCTTTGGGAGATGGCTGGGGAAGTGATGACCGATCCTATTTTGAGTGAGGCTTCGAAGGCACTGAAGGAGGGTTCGGGGATGGCACCTGGGCAGGACGCTACTGCAATCTTTGAAGCCAATAAGGAGCTTTGGAGCTTGCATGAGTTGATGGCTCACCGGCTGTTTCAGATTCTGGTGGGGGCGCATAAGGGTCGAGTGTATAGCGTTTAGTGTTCGCTGTTCGCGAATGGCGAATAGGGAATGGTATGATGTGGGTATGGTTAAACCACAGGATCTTGTCGTTTGTACTCTTTACGCTGCCTATCCAGACGGATCTTGGCCTTATGCCAAATTGGCTGCCAAGCTCCATATCTCGGTTTCGGAGGCGCATGCGTCGGTGCAGCGATCGATTGCTGGGGGTTTTTTGTATCGAGTGGAGGGTAAGATTCGGTTGAATCCTATCCTCTATTCGCGTTTTGTTGAGCATGGATTGCCTTGTGTCTGGCCGGCGGAGGTTGGCGCGTTACGTCAGGGTTTGCCTGCGGCTTATTCTGCTCCTGCTTTGGAGAAGATTTTTGCTCCTTCGGATCGTCCTGAGAATAATCTGGTCTGGCCGCAAGAAGACGGTAAAGGGTTTGCCTTGTCGATTCAGCCGATTCATGCTTCTATCCCCAAAATTTGCGCCGAGGATTCGTTGCTTTATGCATGGTTTGCGTGGATGGAAGTGTTCCGGTTGCGTCGGCCGCGGCTGGTTTATGAAGGGCGGCGATGGATGGAAGCTGCGCTCGACATTGAGCAGGCGGCATGAGCAAGGATCTTTCCTTTCTCACGAATTCGATTCCCCATCTGCAGCCTTTGCTTGATGAAGTGCTCTTTATCGGGGGGGCTATTGTTCCGCTTTACATTACTGATCCGGCGCTGCTCTATGTTCGGCCTACGCTCGATATCGATATTCTGACGGCGGCTACTAGCTATAACGGCTATCAGGCGACGGTTGACAAGTTGCTGGGATTGGGCTTTCAGCATGATATTGAAGGGCCGATTTGCCGATTCCTCAAGGATGGGCTCACCGTGGATCTAATGACTCCCGATGAGTCGGTGCTGGGCTTTTCCAATGTTTACTATAGGGAAGCTCTTGAATCTCCCGAATTGTTTGAGTTGCCCAATGGTTTGTCGATTCGTATCCCTACTCCTCCGCTGATGCTGGCTACGAAGATTGCCGCTTACGAGTCGAGAGGCAAATCTGATCCGGCGGTGAGCAAGGATCTGGATGACATCGTTACGCTGGTGGATGGACGGGTTGAGTTGATCGAGGAAATTGCGGGAAGCCGGGCGGAGTTACGGCAATTCATTGCGGCGGGCTTGCTTGGCATCGCGACTCACAAGATCGCCCGTCATATTCTGCCGGGGCTATTTCTTGGGCCGGATGCCGAAGCTCGGCATGACCGCTTGCATCGCCGAATCTTGACAATCAGTGCAGCTTTGCAGTAGAGTTTCCCCCAACGGGGTGATTTATGATTGATGCACTTGCGCCCCTGAGGGGACGCGTGATGTGGATGACGGCATTCGTGTGTCTATGCTGCACGCTGCCCTATTGGCGATCTTTGTCGCTGCCTGCCATTTCTGACGACTATCTACAGATCGCCCTCGGGCGGCATTACGGGCATTGGGGCGGTATCGAAGCACTTGCGGCTGACCCTCTCTACCGATGCCGGGCCACCTCGCTCTGGTTGACGGGGCTGACGGAAAATCTATTTGGGGTGAGCTCGAGTTTTCTAAATTTACAGAGCCTCCTGCTTCACGTTTGCAATGTCGCCCTGATTGTGAGCTTTGGACAGTTTTCGCAGATTGGCTACAGGATTTCAATACTGGCTGCTTTCTTTTGGGGGCTCAATGAACGTCATCACGAAGCGGTAATGTGGTACGCCTCGATCCCGGAGCAACTCGTCCTCTTCTTCATGCTGATTGCCTTTGCCGCTCTGCTGAAGTGGTGGCAGGAAGACAAGCCCATCTACTATGCTGCAGCCCTTGTAGCCTTTGTACTGGCCTTGTTGAGCAAAGAATCCGGCGTTGTTTTCTGCGCACTGTTTGGAGTTCTCCTTGTTTATCAACCGCAGCGATGGCGAAGGGTTGCGCGAGCCGCGATTCCGTTTCTCGCTCTTTCGGTAATTTACTTTGCTCTCAATTTGAAGTCGCGGGAAAATCATTTGCACTGGAACGACGGCACCTTCGAGTTTGGCTGGCATTTCTTTCCTGTGATTGCCAATTCAAGTGCGCGCCTCTTGACGCTATGGGGTTTGGCTGCTGCGGGCGTTCTCGTTTATTACCGGAAATCGATGGACTGGCGCGGCCCAGTGCTGGCCTGTGTCTGGATTCCGGTTGCGCTGGCGCCGTATGCTTTTGTGGCTTATCAGCCGCGGGTGCCCAGTCGACATGTCTACATTGCCAGCCTCGGTTTCGCTTTGATCCTTGCCTTTGCGATCGAGAGGCTGATGCGGTTGCGCCGCGTCAGTTTCGCCATTCTGGCCTTGTATCTGATCTTCAATACCGGCTACATCTGGTTCTATAAACACAGTCAGTTTCTTGAGCGAGCTGAAGTTACCGAAAGAATAATTCGCGATGCCAAAGTTGTGATCAGTCAGTACGGGACGCGTCCGATTCAGATCTCGTGTTTTCCGCTGGCCCCGGAAATTGCTTCTATTGCGCTGAACGAGCGGCTAGGAATTGATCCGGGATTCGTTTCGGTTGGGCGTGCTCTCGATGCGAGCTGCGGCAAACCTCAGGTTGAACTGATTCAGGATTAGCTATCATGAATTCAAGCCAAGGGGCGCCCTGCCCAACGCAAGTTGATAGGGGCTGAGACACTCGAAACGAAAAAGGCAGAGAGTCCCTTTGAACCTGATCCGGGTCATTCCGGCGTAGGAATCGGCATTCCCGTCTGTCCTTCGTCCTTCTCCCCGGGTCTCCATTACAGGAGAATCCGCATGTCGACAACCCTCAGTACTTTCAGCTACCCCAACTCAACCAAGATCCACCTCTCTGGCCTTCAGCACCCCGGCCTCAAGATTGCTATGCGCGAGGTGGCGCTCGATGCCTCGGCCAAAGAAGCTCCACTCAAGATCTATGACACCTCGGGGCCCTGGTCTGATCCGAACTACGATCCGAATCAGCCATTACCAGCATTGCGCCAAGCCTGGATTGACGCACGTCAGCCGATCAATGGAGCGGTGACGCAGCTTGCTTATGCCAAGGCCGGCATCATTACTGCTGAGATGGAATACATCGCCATTCGTGAATCGCATGGACGCCCGAACTCGATCACACCTGAATTTGTTTGTTCTGAAGTAGCTGAAGGACGAGCGATTATCCCTGCCAATATCCGCCATCCAGAGTCTGAGCCGATGATCATTGGCCGCAACTTTCTGACCAAGATCAATTCCAATATCGGCAACTCGATTGTTACCTCGTCGATCGATGAAGAAGTAGAGAAGTTGCTGTGGTCGATCCGCTGGGGCGCAGATACAGTGATGGATCTTTCGACCGGGGAACAGATTCACGAGACTCGAGAGGCGATCATGCGCCGCTCGCCGGTGCCGATTGGTACCGTGCCGATTTATCAGGCTCTTGAGAAGGTGAATGGCAAGGCCGAAAATCTCACCTATGAGATCTATCGCCAGACACTGGTTGAGCAGTGCGAACAGGGTGTTGACTACTTTACGATCCATGCTGGTGTGCGGCTGAAGTACATCCAGCTCACCGCGAATCGCACAACGGGAATTGTTTCTCGTGGCGGGGCGATCATGGCAAAGTGGTGTCTCACACATCACAAGGAGAACTTCCTCTACACGAACTTTGACGACATCTGCGAGCTGCTTCGCAAGTATGATGTAAGCTTCTCGCTCGGGGATGGATTGCGTCCTGGCTCGATTGCCGACGCCAATGATGCGGCGCAGTTTGCCGAGCTTGAGACTCTGGGTGAATTGACTCACAAGGCTATTGCCCGGGATTGTCAGGTGATGATTGAAGGCCCCGGCCA
>JBKJUN010000738.1:0-3725 GCA_046590555.1 Bryobacter sp.
TAGGAACGTTGCCAACGATTTGCGAAGCCCGGCGCACGGTGGCACCTTCGTAGTTGAAGAAGAAGAAGATACGTTCTTTCTTGATGGGGCCGCCAAGATTGCCGCCATATTGGTTCTGGCGAAGCGGAGGTTTGGCAAGGCCTGAGCGATTGTTGAAAAAGCTATTGGCATCCAGTTTGTCGTTACGGAAAAACTCGTAGACGGTGCCATGAAAGCGATTGGTTCCGGATTTGGTGGTGACGTTGAGTACACCGCCAGTTGCGCGGCCATACTCTGCGGAGAAGGCGCTGCCTGTGGCTTTGAATTCTTCAATCGCCTCGACCGAGATGGTGTTAATCAGCGCACCGGCACCACCTGTGCCGGCCGCGGTATCGCCAGCAGCATTGTTTTCACCGAAGCTCATATCTACGCCGTCCATCAGCAGGTTGTTGCCGAAAGCCGGGGAACCGTTGAACTCGATTCCTCCACGGCCGCCTACGCTCGAAGAAGGAGCATTGACCACACCAGGCTGGAGCCCAACAAGTTGCTGGAAGTTGCGGCCGTTTAAGGGTAAGGCATCCACCTTCGACTGAGAGATAACCACGCCGAGATCTGTTGTGGTGGCATTTACAAGGGGTGCGGAGGCGAAGACTTCAACGGATTCGGAAACCTGACCGAGCTCGAGGCGGAGATCAAAGCGTGGGCGTGTGCCTGCACTCAAGCTGAAGATAGCCGTAGAAGAACGCTTGAAGCCCTGTTTTTCGGCTTCGAGGCTGTAAGACCCAACGGGCAGGAGTGGGAATTCGAAGTAGCCGCGATCATTGCTTACCGTCTCACGGCGGACACCCGTTTCTGTTTGGACGGCAATGATCTTGGCACCGGGGACGGCAGCTCCACCAGGATCCGCGATGTTACCCACAACAGATCCGCCGCCTATCTGCCCAAGGGCAGCCGCAGCGATGCCGAAAAGGAGGAGAGTGAGTTGAAGCCTTTGAAACAACATGTTTGTGATCCTTTCGAGATTACTTTTTGAAATCGAGCCAGGAGATGGGGAAAGCGGCCAATTCGAGTGAGGCCGTTTGGAAAGCAGCACCATCTTTGGCACCGAGTTCATAAAACAGTAAGATCTTGCCGCCGGACGCTTGGGCAAGGTCGGAGTAGCCAGACCATCCCGATTCGATTACCTGTTTGGATTTCCAGGTGGCAGCGTTGTCGGAACTGAACTGGACTGTCAGATTCTTGCGGTCGCGGTTCTTGCCTGGTTCGCCATCACTATTGCCTTTCTTGAGATTGTCGGGATTGGCGAAGACGAGACGCTTGCCGCCAAGGCTCAGGATTGTGCCGAAGCAGATAGGCTCGAGTAGTTGTGGATCGAAGCGCGGAGCAGACCAGTTCTTGGCACCATCAGGACTAGTGACAATGGTCCGCCGGTGGGATTTTGATTCCGTGCGAACGTTGAGCAGCACTCGACCATCAGAGAGCTGCGCAGCAGTAGTCTCGTTTGGGAAAACGAATTCTGGCGTGTCCGGGACGGCGATGTCTCCGCGATGCCACGTCTTGCCAGAATCATCGGAGTAGATGGTGGAAGCGACACTGGGGCGGTGAGCGTGACCACCTGTTCCAGTGGACAGCCAAACCGGCACTAGCAGCCGACCGTTACGGAGTTGGATGCCATGGCCTGGGCCGGTGGCGAGAACTTTCCAAGCGTATTCGGGCCGGAAGGAGTCGAAGGCAGCGGTAATCTCAACAGGCTTTGAGAAGGTCTGCCCCTCATCGTCGCTGCGTATGTAGAAGGCACGCATGTATTCGAGACAGAAGAGAAAGTGGACAGCACCGGATTTGCGGTCGGCGATGGCTACGGGGTTGTTGTAGGTCACCTCGTTGTTGTTTGCCAGGTTCTGCGCGAGAGCTACAGGGTTCTTCGATTTAGGCCCTTCGACTTGGGCGATGAGACGAGAGGGAGACCACGATACGCCATTATCAGTGCTTCGCCGGAGGACGATATCAATCGTGTTCCAGTCACCCCGCAAGCTCTTGCGCGCTTCAGCATAGGCGAGGACCGTTCCCTTCTTGGTGACGACGATTCCCGGGATGCGGTATTGAGCATATCCCTCTTGCCCAGACTGGAAAATCGTCTGGCGCTGGGGTTCTTCGGCATTGAGAACCGAGAGAGCGAATAAAATCATTATCGTTTTTCTCATCGAAAGTTTAATCGATAATATCACCGATGGTACAATGAGTCAATGGAGATGCCCAAAAAACTCGTTGGGGTAGTTTCGGAGAATGGCAGCAGAAGCGAAGGTGTGACTGCCCGCCTGAGGGAAGCCATTTTTGCCGGAAAGTACCCGCCTGGAACTGCGTTGCGGGAAATACGCCTGGCCCGGGAATTGGAAGTAAGCCAGGCGACGATACGTGAGAGCCTTCAAAGACTGGAGCATGCCGGTCTGGTTGTGCGGGTGCCGAATATTGGGACGACCGTTGTTAGACTGAGTCCGCATGACATTCGGGAGCGGGTTGAGTTGAGAGCTGAACTTGAAGTATGGGCGGCAAAGAAGGCTTCTGCGCGCATGACCGGAGAGAATTATGAAGAGCTTGCTTGCAGGATGAAGGCACTGACGAAGGCCATTGAAGGGGACAAGTACTACGAGGCAGCACAGGCGGATTTGGCTTTCCATCGGCATATCTGGCAGTGTTCTGGAAATCAGACGCTGGCTGTGACTCTGGAACATGTGACGGTGCCATTGCTCGCGTTTGTGAGTCTGCTACGACATACGGGGTTTGAGCATCTTACTGATGTGGTGGCCGCGCATGATCCACTGATTGAGGCTCTGCGCTCGCAGGATTGCGAACGAATTGAGAAAGCGTTCCGGATTGGCGCTACTGAATCGTACCGGGAGTTCATGGATGCGGGTGGAGCGAGCCGGCGGGCCTTCGCTTTTGGGCTCATGAATTCGAACGCGTGAGTGTCCTGGATAGTAAATACGAATTCCTTTTGGTGTTCTTCCGGGCTTTAATCGATGCGGCTGTAGCGCCAGATTGGACTTCCCGGGGCGGTACAGGGCGGCAGAGGTGCTCGGCGTTGGAACAAGTCCAAAAGAAGAACGTAAGTCAATTGATGATCGCCTCGCGTTGGCGCTCGCTGGATGAAAACAATGAGGTGGCGATTGGCGTTCGACGCTGGCCCCTGCCTTTACGCCACTGATCGGGCGAGGAGGTTTGTTTGTGAGCATACGACAACTATCTGGAGAGTTTAAAAGGGCGAGCCTTCGGGCTCGCCCTTTTTGCGTTTGGTGGGCTATTTCTGGAGGACTTCAATCAAATGGACTACATCAATGCGGGCCCGGTCCGCTATTGAATTGATCAAGTCTGTGTGGCTTGTCATGTCTCTGTTTGGGTGGAGCTTGTTCCAGGTGGCCCTGTATGGAAGGCCTTTGCCCATGGCTTCCCAAGAGGGGAATCCATCCACTGTCATTGCATTGTAGGCAAGGTTCATACCGCCGGGCATGGCAAGGGTGGCTGAGCGCCAAGTGGCACCAGGATGTTCTTTGGCTATTGCCTCAGCGAGCGGCTTCCAGCCACTGGCTTCGTTCGAGACCCAGGTACGCATCATGCCGGGATGGACTTTGTAGAAGTTGAGGCGGGCGTATTGGCCTTTGGTTGGCATTCCTACACGTTCGGTCCAGTTCCAGGTGTCGGTGCTGACGAGATAGGACAATTCCTCTCGCTTGGCGAGCATGGCTTCGCGG
>JBKJUN010000828.1:0-10314 GCA_046590555.1 Bryobacter sp.
CCGATATTGCTTTCATCCTGTCGGTCGTCACGATGGCCTACTGCCTGTTTTCCTTCAACGGAATGCAGCTGTTGTTCCGCGATGCCGACAGCGGTTGGCATATTCGCAACGGCGAGCGCGTTCTCGCCACAGGTGCAGTCCCCTTCACCGAACCCTTCTCCTGGTCTAAACCAGGCGGCCCGTGGTTTGCCTGGGAATGGCTCGCGGATTGTGTCATGGGAGAGGCCCACCTTTGGGATGGCCCTCGTGGAGTCTTTTTCCTCTACCTCATCGTGATTGGAATTGTGACCTGGCTTTGGTTCCAACTGGTCTGGATGCAGGGCACCTGGTTTTTGGTTGGCGCTGTATCCACCTGGATGATGCTGAACACTACTAACATTCACTGGCTGGCTCGTCCCCACCTCTTCGGATGGGTCTTTCTTCTGCTCGTCGTCTTGGCCGCAGAGCGAGCCCCTCAGCGGATCGACTGGAGGCACATCCTCCTCGTCGGCATCGGCGGGGCTCTCTGGGCCAACATCCACGCCAGCTTCTTCCTTGGTGCAGCAATCTTCTTTCTCTACTCGATCGACCGATGGCTCCATTCCGACGCTAGTTGGAAGCCGCTCGCCATTTGGGGCACCACAGCTTTCCTTGCAAGCTTCCTCAACCCATACGGCTGGCACGTTCACGAGCACATAATTCACTATCTGGGCGACAAAGAACTCATCTCCCGCATCGGAGAGTTCCAGACCTTCAACTTCCATCTCGATGGTGCCGAGCCTTTGGTCATCACCCTGGTAGTAGTAGCTGCCGGCATCACCCTCAACCTGCTCGAAGGCCGAGTAGCCAGATCGATACTCTGCCTCGTCCTTTTTGTCGGTGCGCTCAGGTCCGCACGCGGCCTCCCTCTCTTGGCCCTTGTCGCTTTGCCACTCGCTCTTGGCGCAATCTGTCGTGCGCTCGAATCTGCCAAAGCCCTCTCACCAAAGCTCACCAATTGGCGTGATGATTTCGTTGTTTACAATCGAAACCTCACCAAGCTCGATATCTCAATCGGCGGCTGGGCGCTCGCCCCGCTGGTCCCCGCACTCTTCCTCTTCCTGATCCACACTCCGCTCTTCTCCAAGCCCGCAGGCTTCTCCGAAGACACCTTCCCGGTCCAGGTCTCCGCTCAGGTTGAAAAGCTTCCTGTAGACGCCCGCATCTATTCCAGCGACATGTTTGGCGGCTACATGATCTACCGTTTCGCTGGCCAGCGAAAGGTCTTCTTCGATGGCCGAAGCGACTATTACGGCTCAGCCTTCATGAAAGACTACCTCGTGATTCCCGAAGCCAAACCCGGTTGGGAAAAGCAATGGAATCGTTGGAATTTTACTCACGCGCTTGTCCCCGTCGACAGCGCATTAGTCGACCGCCTCCCCCTCAAGGGCTGGCGTGAAATCGGCAAAGACAAAACCGCAATCCTCTTTGAGAAGGGCCCACAATAAATGGACCGCCAAAAACTCCTGATGATTTTCGGAGGTGCCTGGGTCTCAGCTGCGCTGCTCACCTGGATTCTTTACTCCGCAACTTCTTCAGCCAAGCAAACCAAACTCGTTCGCGTCCAGGCTGCGGCACGAGATCTCTCTGCTGGCACGAAACTTCGCAAAGGTGATCTGAAAATCGTCGAAGTTCCAGAACGGGAACAACCAAGAGGCGTCTTCGCCGACGAGAAAGTGCTCTTCGACAAGACCCTCTTGTTCCCTGTCTCGCTCAATGAGCCGGTCACTCAGAACAAGCTCGCCGCCATGGGCGGAGCAGAAGGCGTAGCTGCCACCATCCCGCAGGGCAAACGGGCCATCAGCGTCCAGGTCACCGATTCCACCAGCGCTGCCGGTCTCATCCTCCCGCGTTCTCATGTCGACGTGGTCTTCACGAGAACTGGCTCGATGGCTGAGGCCTTAAGCAAAGTTATCCTCGAAGACATCACCGTCCTCAGCGTTGGCCGCAACACCGAAATCGCCACAACAGACCCCAAGGCTGTCGCCGCCGCCGCTGCTGCCGCACCGGGACAGAACGCCACCGCCCAGCGCGCAGTCACTCTGCTCGTAACCCCTGAAGAATCCGCCAAACTCGAACTGGCCAAGAACAATGGCAAGATCGGCCTCGTCTTGCGCAACCCGCTAGACTCCGGAAAAATCAACCAGGAACAGCCCATCTACGCCGATGCTCTCGACCCCTATCTCGGCGCGAGAAAAGAACGCATGGCAAAGCTCGGTCAAAATCTGAACCTGCCCAACATGGCACGTAGCGTCAACGACGACAAGACCTGGAATAATCTCACCGGTCAAAAAGACTCCAAAAAATCCAAGGAAAAGGATCAGGATCCACCTAAGCCTCCACAAAAAATCGTCGACGTTTTCCGCGGCGAAAAGCACGTGCAAGAGGTGTTTGAAAAGACCAAATGAAAAAGACAATCGCCAACATTACTGCCCTGCTGGCATCCGTCGCCTTTGTTGTTTCTGCGCAAACCACACCCAATATTATTAAGCTGACCCTCGGTCAGGGCGAGCTCGTCTCCTTCCAGCAAGACATCTCAAAAGTCGTCGTTGCTGAACCAAAAATCGCCGACGCAATTGTCGTCAGCCCTCGCGAAGTGATGATCACCGCCAAAGGCTCCGGCAAGACCACACTCGTCATTTGGGAAGAAGGCAAAGCTGCCGCTCGTTATGACATCCAGGTTCTTCTCGACCTCACCCCAACCGACGATTTCAACAGAGCCATCATCGCCGACCTCAAACGGGAACTCCCTGAGGATTCCATCCAGTTCAACGGCAACGCTGACACCATCGTCCTCACCGGCTCAGTCAAGAATCCAGACAGTGCCAAGCGCGCAGCGGCCATCGCACAAACCCGTACCAAGAACGTTATCAACTTGATCGAGCTGCCCAAGAAGACTGACCCGCGTCAAATCATGCTGCAAGTCAAATTCGCCAGCATCGACCGCGCGGCCATGTCCGAGATCGGCTTCAATTATTTCTCCCGCAACCCGAAATTCCTCGGTGCTCTATCCACTCAACAATTCCAGCAGCCCCGCATCAGTGCCCTCCAGTTCTCGAATCAGGAATTCTCAAACACGACGGTCAACTTTGCTGACCTGCTCAACATGTTTGCCTTCCGCCCTGATCTCAACATCGGCGCAACCATCCGCGCCTTGGCCAGTCAGAACCTGCTTCAGATCCTCGCCGAACCCAATCTCATCACAGTTGAGGGCAAAGAGGCCAACTTTGTTGCTGGCGGAGAATTCCCTTTCCCCATGCTCAACGCTACCTCCACCGGTGGTGCAATCTCCCCCGTAATCACCGTCCAGTTCCGCCCCTTCGGTGTCCAGCTCAACTTCACCCCAACGATCACCGATTCCGGAGCGATCCACCTCAAGGTCCGGCCTGAAGTCAGCTCGCTCGACTATTCAAACGCCATCAACCTTCAGGGCGTCATGATCCCTGCACTCGTCACAAGGCGCGCTGAAACTGAAGTCATCCTCAAAGACGGCGAAAGTTTCGCCATCGCGGGGCTGATCGACAATCGCGTTCTGCAGACGATGTCGAGGATTCGTGGCCTCGGCGACATTCCCATCCTTGGGCAACTCTTCCGCAGCCGTAGCACCAAGAAGACCACCGACGAGCTAGTCGTCGTCATCACTCCGAAATTCGTTCGACCTCTCGCCCCGGACGAGAAGGCTGACCTGCCTGCAATGCTCGAAGCTTTCCAGGCCACCTCTCGTGAAATCAAGGCCCTCAAGGATGCCAAATCCAAGGGCAAAGGCAAAGGCAAGAAGGAAGCGGGCAAGCCCCAGACTGTAGGCTCCAGTGGCTATCAGGAACCTGAAAAGAAAAAATAGCCTGGGCTCCCAGGACGGCGCCGTGGCCCTGCACATGCTCGTATTGCTGGGCACGGTGATGATCGTCTTCATGGGTTTCGCCTTCGACCTCGGCCGTCTCTATCTCAACCGTGCTGAGATCAAAACCATCGCTAATGCGATGGCTCTCGCCGCTGCTCAAAATCTGATCGGCACAGAACTTTCCACCACCAACGCTGGCACCTCAGCCCGCACTGCCGCCCGCATCACCGATGGCCGTGGCAACCGCTACGACTTCGGTGGCATCACCCTCGGCGAAGGCACCTCCAACCTCACCAGCGAAATCCCCGATCCTACTTTCTACGACAACATGGCAGGTGCAACAGGTGAAGGCGGTGGCGGGGTTGGTTCCCAAGCCGGCGGCTCAAGCGCACGCTTCGCCAGAGTTGAAGTACGTGCCGACGCTCCCCTCACCTTCTTCGGCCTCCTCTTCGTCGCTGCAGATCGCAAGATCCCCGTCGCTGCCTCAGCCGTCGCTGGCGTCAGCGGCCCTGTCTGCAGCGCCTGTGGCATCGAACCCATCGCCGTTGCCGCCGTCGATCAGGAAGATACAATCGACTTCGGTCTCGTCCGTGGCACTCGCTACACCCTCTACTACCAGTGCAACGGCCAGCCCACTCCTCAGCCTGTAGGCGATGCTGCCACCCGAATCCAGTACCTCCTCCTCAATCGTTACGACACTGAGGCCCCCACCTTCAACACAGAAGATACCCAGCTCTTCCGCAACGGCAATACCGGTATCCCACCCAACACCAACCTCACTCGCGCCTGCATCACCATTGGCCAGCCAGAGCAAATCTGGGCCACTGCCACCCCACGCCTCTGTTCTCAGACCGCCCCCAACCCAAGCGTTCAACAGTTCCTTTGCGGCTTGAATAACCGCTTCGACGCCAGCCTCTCAGACGCCGCCTGCTCTGCGATCACCGACAGCTCAACACTTGCCGGTGGCGCTTTGATTGACACAGACCTCACCGACGTCGATGACTACACCGCCTACTCCGGCCGCGGCCGCCGTGTCATCACCGTCAGCATCGTCGACGCCCTATCGAGCATAGCCGGCATGAACGTTCTCGGTTTCCGTCAATTTCTCCTCATCCCCAATCCCGGCGTCACTAACCTCTCCCCATCCGATGGCCCAGGCCGCTTCATTGCCACCTACATAGGCAACCCGGTCCCACTCAAGCAAGGCCGCTTCGGTTCCTGCGCAGTATCGTCAGGCCCCGGAAAGGTAGTCCTGCACCAATGAGATTCGGATCCCGCAAAGGCACTAGCCTAATCGAAGGCGCCCTCTTCATCCCGCTCGTAATCCTCTTCCTGCTCGGCATGATGGAGTTCGGCCGCATCACCTACACCTACTATCAGCTCCAAAAAGTGATGCACTCCTTTGCTCGTATTGCGGGAACCCAACAAAACATAAACCTTTGCGATGCCAACAACGACGTCCTCGCTCAAGCCATCGCGGTCGCCCGCACTGGTACCGGTGACGTCTCCGCTGAATCCGTGATCCTCGGCCTACAGGCATCCGACTTCCGTGTCCGCGTCGAGCGCTACAATCCTGAATCCGACTCGCTCTCTGAATGTGATTGCTCCTCCAACGGCTGCGACACTACCCAGGGCGGCACCTCTCCCGACTACATCGTCGTCGATCTGGTCAACGGCTACCCGGTCACCCTGCGCATCCCCTACATCCAGCAAGATCCCATTCTCCTCAGGCCCACCGTACGCCTGCCCTTCGGAGGCAGCTAAGATGCGAGTACACCGCGAGCGAGGCGCCACAGCAGTTGAATTCCTGGTTGTCGGTATGACCCTTGTTCTTCCTCTTTGCTTTGCAATGTTCTTTACCGCGCAAATTTTATGGATCTGGCACAGCGTGGCCGAAATGACCCGCGAAGGTGCCCGTTACGCTGCCACCCACTGCTATCAAAACGGCAACAACGTCAGAAATTACATGCAGCGCAACGCACCGATCATGCCAGACCGCGATCAGTTCGTCTCGGGCTCGGTCGAGATCCGCGTTTCCTACTTTGGCCGCGCCACTGAAACCAACGACCTGTCTGAGTTCTCCTGCGAAAGCGAATGCAGTCTCGGCTGCATCCCCGACGTAGTGAAGGTCCAGGTCTTAAACTACGAGTTCCGCAATTTTTTGGTCTACTGGGGAGTTCCTCCTGTGCAGCTCCCAGACTTTCAAACTACCGTTGCAATGGAAGGGGCAGGCTGCGATCCGGACACCGGCGTCTGCAACCCCTAAAGGATTTTTTATGTCGATTACCCTACTTGTCGCCTCCAGTGATGAAGCCTTCCGCGAAAGCGTAAAAGAGAACCTCGCAAGTCTCACAGCCGCTCGCGTCGTCGCCGATTACCCTGAAGTCTCCGCCAACCTCTACATCCGCATTCTCCAGGATGCCGAACGTCACCCTGATGCCGCACTCGTGATTGATATTTCAGGAGACCTCGAAGCCGCCTTAAAGTCTCTCGAGAAGATCAAGCAGGCCATCCCTGACCTCTACGTCATCGCAAGCAACATCCACGCCGAAGGTGAAGCCGTCGTCGCAGCCCTACGCGCCGGTGCCAACGACTACATTACACAGCCCTTCAAGCGTCTCGACTTCCGCGAAGCCATGTCGCGCCTTGAACGCGCTCCCCGCCGCGACATCTCGGGCGGCAGCCGGCTCGGCAAGATCTACGCCTTCCTCGGCGTCAAAGGTGGCGTCGGCACAACCACCCTCGCCACCAACTTCGCCGGCGTCCTCGCTCAACGCAAGCAACCCACCGTCCTGATGGATCTCGACTGGATCTCCAACGACGTCTGCATGCAACTCGGCGTCACACCTCAATACACTCTCGCTGAAGTCGGTGAGAACCTCGACCGTATGGACCAATCCCTCTTCGAAGGTTTCGTAACCCGCGACTCACTCGGCTTCTACGTTGTCGGCCCGCCCGACGCCCTCGAACACAGCGTCTACTTCACCGAAGGCATGTTCCGTGACTTCTCTACCTTCCTGGTTGAAAAGTACGAATCGATCATCGTCGATTGTGGCCGCACCATCGTCGATGAAGCCGTCCTCGCCGCCCTCCAAACCGCCGGCACGATCTTCGTCGTTACCACCCAGGAATTCCCGGCTCTTCGCAATGCCCAGCGTTACCTCGGCTTCCTCACACGCATGGGCTTCACGCAAGATCAGATCAAGATCGTTGTCAACCAGTACCGCAAGAAGGCCTCAACCGACATCGCTTCCCTCGAGCAGATGCAGCAGACCCTCAACCAGAACATCTTCTACGGTATTCCTCAATCGCAGGTAGTATTGCAATCGATCAATCGTGGCCGCCCCTTCGTCTCAGACCGGCAGGCTGCCGGAGAACTCGACAAAGTCTTCCGCGCCTTCGTCACTAAAGCCACCGTCGGCCGTCCCGGTGCCGAAGCTTCGCTCGGAAAGATCGCCTAAGCCATGGGAACTCGCCCCATTCCGCGTCCTGCAGCCCGGCCCACAGCCGGCGTCGACCGCTGGAATAGTCTGCGCACGCAACTCCACGGTAAGCTCGTCAGCGCGCTCACCCCAGAGCAATTGAAGAACCTGTCCAAGGAAGGCGTTCGCGATCAGATCGCCACCGTCACCGACCGTCTCGTGCAGGATTCGGGCCTCCCGATGACCACGGCCGAAAAAGACCGTCTCATCGAAGAAGTCCTCGATGAAGTCTTTGGCCTCGGTCCGCTGGAACCTCTCATGAATGACCCCACGGTCAGCGACATCCTGGTCAACGGCTTCGATAGCGTTTACGTCGAACGTGCCGGTCAACTTGTCGAAACCAACGTCCGCTTCAAAGACCAGGCCCACGTCCGCATGACGATCGATCGCATCGTTTCAAACATTGGCCGCCGCATCGACGATAGCTCTCCCATCGTCGACGCTCGTCTTCCAGATGGCTCGCGCGTATGCGCCGTCATCCCTCCGCTCTCTCTCATCGGCCCGGTCATGAGCATCCGCCGCTTCGGCAAGAAACTCCTTGGCCCCGAAGACCTGCTCCGCAATCAAACCCTCACCCCCGGCATGCTGCAGTTCCTCGAAGCCTGTTGCCGCGCCCGCCTCAACCTCATCATCAGCGGAGGCTCTGGTTCCGGCAAGACCACCCTGCTCAACAACCTCTCCCGCTTCATTCCCGAAGAAGAACGCATCGTCACCATCGAAGACGTAGCGGAACTCCAGATTCAGCAGGAACACATCGTCCGACTAGAAAGTCGGCCCACCAACATCGAAGGTGCCGGCGGCATCGGCCAGCGCGAGCTTGTCATCAACGCCCTCCGCATGAGGCCAGATCGAATCCTAATCGGCGAGTGCCGGGGCGGGGAAGCCCTCGACATGATGCAGGCCATGAACACAGGCCACGACGGCTCGATGACTACCTGCCACGCCAACACCGCCCGCGATGCCTTCTCTCGTCTCGAAACGATGGTCATGATGGCCAGCTCTGCGATCCCCGACCGAGTAATCCGTCAGATGCTCGCCAGCGCCGTCCAGATCGTCGTCCAGGTCCTCCGTTTGATTGACGGCTCAAGAAAAATTCTCTCCATCTCCGAAGTCACCGGAGTCGAAGAAGATTTCGTCGAACTTAAAGACATCTTCGTATTCGAACGCGAAGGCATCGACGCCAGCGGCAAGGCCATTGGTCAATTCAAGGCCACCGGCTACCGCCCCATCTGTCTCGACCGTATGCGCGCCTACGGCCAACACCTCGACGACAAGATATTTGAAGAAACTCTCCGCGTCGGAGAAGCCCACTGATGTTCCTCTTCGTCGCTTTCCTCATCTTCAGTGCCGCTCTCTTCGGAGCCGCCTACTACGCCTTCGTTACTCCACAGCGCGCCGGGAACCAGGCCCTCATCGGGCGCCTCCGCGAACTCCGTTCAAGATCAGGCACCCCCCGTGTCCGCAGCGGTGGCGACCTCCTCCAACAACAGGAAGGCCTCAACGTTGTGGGTCGCTTCTTCAACTGGATCGGCCTCCAGCGCCGTCTACAACTCCTGATAGCCCAGGCCGACCTCGAATACAAAGCAGGCAACGTGCTCTTCCTCTGCGTCGCCCTCGCTGTATTCACATATTTCTTCTCCGGCCTCATCGGCATCCCGATCGTAATGGTCAACGTCGTCTTCGCCATCCTGATCGGTTATCTTCCAATTGCCTGGATCAACTTCCAACGCTCACGCCGCCTTGGCAAATTCGAGCACCAGCTCCCCGAAACCATCAACCTCTTCAACCGCTCGATGAAAGCCGGTCACAACATCCAGAGCGGCCTCGCTACCATCGCCGAAGAAACTTCCGACCCCGTCAAGAAGGAATTCAAAAAACTCCTCGAAGAACTCGCTCTTGGCTCCACCACAGAAACTGCTCTTCACAACCTTGGCGAGCGCGTCCCCCTCATCGATCTTAAGTTCTTCATCACCGGCCTCATCCTTCAGCGTCAAACCGGCGCGAACATGGTCGAAGTCCTGGAGAACCTTGCAGTCCTCATCCGCGAGCGTCTCAACCTCAACGAAAAGCTCAAGGCTGGCACCGCCCAACAACGCTTCTCAGCGGCGATCTTCTGCAGCGTCCCCATCTTCATGGGCGCAATCTACGCCTTCCTGAAACCCGAATACTTCAAGCTCCTCCTCGAAGATGAAACCGGCAACATGATCCTCACCTACGCCATCATCTCTGAAACCATCGGCATCCTGATCCTGCGCAAGCTCTCGAGTCCAAAGTTCTAATATGCTCACTCTCCTCTACTTCCTCGCAGCAGCGATCAGCTTAAGTGCGATCGCCTGGAGTGGCATGCTTCTCCTCCAGCCCAAAGAAGATCCGCTCGGCGATCGTCTCGACGACCTGCAAAAAACAGGCGGCGCAGCCACAGTCCAGCGCGGCCCCAAGCGTCGTCTCGGTGGCGGCTTCTGGGAGAGTATCCTTTTTTTTGTCAGCGCCATCGGTGGCGAAGACTATCTCCGCGATATCGACAAATCTCTTCGCGAAGCTGGCATTCGCCGCCGCGAGGCCACAGCGATGTACGTCCTCTTCAACTTGCTCGTAATGCTTGCCATGATGGGGGGAGCACTCTATCTGCAGCGCGATGGCTCGCTGATGGACAAGCTACTCGCACTTATCGCCCCAGTCCTCCTCGGCTACCTCCTGCCACGCCAGGTCCTCTACCGTCTCGTAGCCCGCTATAAGCGCAAGCTGCAGGAAGCCCTCCCCGACACGATTGACCTCCTCGGCATCGTCCTCGGCACGGGCCTCGCTCTAGACCAGGCCATGATCCGCGTCTCAGAAGAGATGCAGTACATCTACCCTGAACTCGCCAACGAATTCTACACAGTCGTCATGCAGGTCAAAGCAGGCCAGGAGCGCAGCCGCGCCTTTAACGCCCTCGTCCGCCGCACCGGCATCGACGACATCAAGAGCCTCGCT
>JBKJUN010000857.1:0-2608 GCA_046590555.1 Bryobacter sp.
AGACGCTGATCACCAAGGAATTCCGCGAAGTGATTGAAGAGTTCGGCGATGAGCGCCGGACGCTGATCGTGGAAGATTCCGGCGATATCGATATCGAAGATCTTGTGCAAGTGGAAGACATGGCCGTGACCGTTTCTCGCGGTGGCTATCTGAAGCGCACGAGCGTCGATACCTATCGCAGGCAGACCCGCGGCGGCAAGGGCCGTATCGGGATGGCGACCAGGGCTGAGGATGTGGTGGAACACCTGATCATCGCCTCGACCCATGATTATCTGCTGATCTTTACCTCCAAGGGCCGTGTTTATTGGCTCAAGGTTTATAACATCCCCGATGCCGGTACGGTATCGAAGGGCAAGAACATCAACGGGCTGATCAACCTGCAGCCCGATGAAGAAGTGAAGGCCTTCCTGCCGGTGCGTTATTTCACCGCCGACAAGTTCATCGTGATGGTGACCAAGCACGGCGTGATCAAGCGTACCGAGCTGACCGACTTCGACAACCCGATGGCACGCGGCATCATTGCCTGCACGCTCGACGACAACGATGAGCTGATTTCCGCCAAGATTTCTAACGGCAAGAATCAGATCTTCCTTGCTTCACTTGAGGGCATGGCCGTTCGCTTTGATGAAGAAGAAGTTCGCTCGATGGGCCGTCAGGCTCGCGGTGTGATCGCGATGAAGTTGGAGAAGGGCGATTACCTGATCTCGGCTGAAGTGGTAGATGAGAGTGCGCTGATGCTGGCGATTTCTGAGAACGGTATGGGTAAGCGAACCAAGCTGACCGACTATCGTCATTCGGGCCGCGCCGTCAAGGGCGTGATCAATATGAAGGTCACCAAGAAGACGGGCAAGGTGGTTGCCACGATGCCGGTAAACGAAGACCAGGACGTGATGATTATCACGAAGGATGGTCAGATTATCCGGATCGAGGCAGCCAAGATTCGCCAGAGCGGACGCAGCGCTCAAGGCGTGAAGCTGGTCGATATTGCTGAAGGCGACAAGGTGGCTAGCGCTGGTGTTATTCCGGAATCTGACGAGCCCGTCGTCGATGAGACACAGCCCGCGCCCACGAAAGAGTAGTCCATGCGATTCACAATCCTAATGCTTGGGGCATACGCGCTTTACGCGCAAATGCCCCCCGTGATCGACCCGAAAAATATTTATTCTGAAACGACGCCCGGCAAATTCAAGCCGGGCGTTGAACGTTATCCATCACGGATTTACATCCCGCACACGCGTGACAACACTGTGTGGGTTTATGATCCAGCCACCAAGAAGATCGTTGAGAAGTTTAGCGTAGGCAAGGGCAAGAATGTTGAGCCGCAGCATGTGGTGCCGTCCTGGGACATGACACGGATCTTTGCGACCAACGACTTGAACAATACCTTGGCCGAGATCGACCCGATGACCGGCAAGTTAATGACGATCCACAACGTGGCCGACCCCTACAACATGTACTACACGCCGGATGGCAAGTACATTGTGGTGATGGCCGAGCGGTTGCGCCGGATAGACCTGCGTGACCCTAAGACGCTCAAGCTGGTGAAGTCGATTAACGTTCCCTGCAAGGGAGTGAATCACGCTGACTATTCTGGCGACGGCAAGTATCTGATTGCTTCGTGTGAGTTTTCGGCGGAGATTCTGAAGATCGATATGGTGAATTTCAAGGTGCTAGGCAGCATTTCATTGACGACTGGCGCGATGCCGCAAGATACGCGTGTGGGGCCGGACGGGAAGACGTTCTTTGTGGCCGACATGATGAGCCACGGCATGCATGTGATCGATGGCGATAGCTTCAAGAAGACTGAGTTCATCGCGACCGGCAAGGGTTGCCACGGGCTTTATCCGAGCAGGGATACAAAGCAGCTCTACATCACCAATCGCGGCGAGGGCACAGTGTCGGTGATGGATTTTGCTACGCGCAAGCTGGTGGGGCTTTGGAAGATTCCTGGTGGCGGTTCGCCCGATATGGGCGGGGTATCAGCTGACGGTAAGATGTTCTGGGTGTCTGGCCGGTATCACCATGAAATTTACGGCTTCGATACAACTACGGGTAAGTTGACCGAGCGGGTGAAGGTGGGCAGAGGCCCGCACGGGCTTTGCGTCTTTCCGCAGCCGGGCCGATATTCGCTGGGGCATACCGGCAACTACCGGTAGACCCAACTCAGCCGCAGCGCGTCCTCAAGTCTTCCCAATTCCAATCAGGCCGCTAAGCCAACCCGCCGCATGAGATCCGCATGGCGCGGATCAGACCGGACACAGTCAAAATACATCGAGCGCAGTTCATGGATTCGGGTGGCCCGCGTTTCATAGGCTTTCTCAAGCCAAAAGAACGTATTGTTGGCGTCACAAAGCCCTGCGTAAACAATCGCAAAATCCATTGGAGAAACAAAATGCTCCCGTGCGATTGCCTTCAATGCCTCAATTACGGCCAGCGCCCGGCCTGACTCGCCGGCCAGCCCGTAAACATGGCCGAGGAGCGCCCGATAGAGAGCCGACCCATTCATTGCAATCGCCTTCTGGATGGTGGCAATCGCCTGCGCAAACTCACGATTGCCGGCATAAGACATCCCCTGCCACCAAAGTGCATTCACCAGATTTGGGTCCAG
>JBKJUN010001022.1:0-3144 GCA_046590555.1 Bryobacter sp.
GGGTGCCGAAGGCGGCGGGGTTGAGCCAGAAGGGTAGGAGTTCGTTGTTTAGGTGGGCGAGGAAGCGGTCGCCGGTGGGGAGGGATTGGGATCTTAGCGTGATGGCTAAAAGCAGGGTCGCGAGAGTTCGCATAATTGAAGTTTATGTTGTTTGGATTTGAGAGGATAGGGGAGTGGAGAAACGAAGCTATTCTTGGAAGCCGATTGAGTTGTGGCAGGGGCCTTGGATGTCCGATGGGTTGGAGCTTGTGTTTGAGGCGTTTCGAAAGCAAGCTGGGGAAGCTGCCTATCAAGAATTCCTGAAACTTGTAGTTCGCGAGTGGAGCATTAGTACTGGTGAAATTGAGGGTGCGTATGAGATTGGCCGGGGTGCTACCGAAACGATGCTTGCTTCGGGACTTGTACAGAATCTGATACCCAAGCAACGCAATGGACTGAGTGAGGAGAGGGTCTTTCAGATTTTGATCGACCATCGAGATACGCTTGAGGGCTTGTTTGAATTCATCAAGGCTAGACGTCCTCTAACGGTGAGCGACATTCGTCAGTTCCATCAGACACTGATGAGCAGTGTTGATGAATATGAAGCTTATTTTCTAGATCCCGAAACACGGCGTCCGGTGCCAACAAAATTACCGCTGGAGAAGGGGAAGTTTAAGACAGAGCCTAACAACCCAAAGCGTGAAGATGGAAGCGTTCATGAGTATTGTCCGCCGCTTGAGGTCGATGAGGAGATGCGGCGGTTGGTAGTTTTGTTTGAAGAACTGCAAGCGAATTCAACTGAGGCCGACGTCAACGCAGCTTGGCTGCACCATGCGTTTTCGCAGATTCATCCATTTCAAGATGGGAATGGAAGAGTGGCTAGAGTTCTGGCCTCTTTTGTGCTGATTAAGGGTGGGTTGGCACCGTTGACTGTTACGCTTTCAATGAGGAATCGATACCTGACGGCGCTTGAGGCGGCGGACTACAATAACTGCAAATTGCTGCTGCAATTCTTTGAGTCCTGCATGTATCGACAAGCGGTACGTTTGTGGCATCAACTCAAGATGAATCAAGTTGAGGATGTGAATCCTGGCGCAAGCCTCGATGAGATTTTGGCAGCAGCCAGTGCGAGGCTTGCAGCGAAACATGGTTTATTGCCAAGCTCCTGGGGGAAATCGAATGAAATGTTGGAGGAATGTAAGAAGCGGACAAAGGAACAACTCAAGGAGTTTGGGAACGCAGTTTATAAATCTGTCCGGGCAGTCAGTACAGATTTCGATGCTAGACAGGGGGAGACTACACTTCCACTTGGAAGCTTGAGCGTGGCATGGAACGAGGAGTGGGGTGATGGATTTAGTACTGCGCCGGTGGAGGCTTTACTTCTCACTATCAAGACGAGTGGCGAGGACCACATCGTGGTGGGCTTTGACGCACTCAGCCCACAACGCAAAGGATTATGTGGTGTGTTTGTGGGTCTCCGGCGAGGGGAAATCGATGACCGCGTTGGAAGGTCCTACTTCATTCATTTTGAGCATGGCAATCAAACTTCGCTTTTTGAGACTTGGCTCAGAGAGATGCTAAAGGAGGCTCTGCGGATATGGCAAGTGAAGCTCGGCTAAAGTTTTTTTGGCGGCGACTTTGGCGTTGGCGCGCAGCCATGCGGCGGGATTGGAAATTCGTAATTCTTGCGAAAGGCGCTTGCGGGCATAGTCTTCAATCCTGAGAATCGCATCCCGGATGTGAAGCAGATACAGGTGGTCTGGATTGTTGTCAGTTATCAAAGTGGGATGGCATCGTTGAGGATGGAGTGGCGAATGTGCGGGCTTAGGGAACGCTCGGTTACTACGTCAACCCGAAGGCCCAGGGCGTCTTCAATGTCCTGCTGGATCGCAACGATATCGAGAACGCTGCGGCCTGGGGCAAGATCAATCAAGAGATCCAAGTCGTTGTCTTTTTGCTGAGTTCCCCTTGCAAAGGAACCGAAGACGCGCAGATGGGTGGCACCATGGCGTGCTGCAATTTCTCGAATTGCAGTTGCGCTCAGCCCCGATAAAATTTCAGCAGCGGCCATAGTGTGAGTATATCGTCGCTGTTGCAAGAGCGAGAGGCTAGAGTTTTTTGGCGGCGGCGACTTCGGCGTTGGCGCGGTCTACGTAGGATCGCATCCAGGCGGCGGTGTAGGCTACGGGGACGCGGTCGCCACCGACCATCGTTGGGAAGTGATCGCCAATGACGATGCCGTCGAAGTTGACCTCCCTTAGAGTCTTCATCACTGCGTACATGTCGTAGTAGCCGTTGTCAACGAAGGTCTCTACGAAGTGCGGGAGAGGGGCGCTCATGTTGCGGAAGTGGACCTTCCAGATCTTGCCCATCTCGCCGAAATACTTGATCGCCGTTATTACATCGGCTCCCATCAGATCGCCACCTTCAAGCCAGGTTCCAACACAGAAGCAAACACCAATGTTGGGTGAGTTGGCCATTGCGATCGCTTTGGGATAGCCTTCGAAATTACCGAAGATGCAACGGGGGATTCCCGCTAGCATCGGCACTGGCGGATCGTCTGGATGGATGCCGATGAAGACGCCGGTCTCCTCCGCTACAGGGGCGATCTTACGGATGAAGTATTCGTAGTTGTCCCAGAGTTCGTTTTCTGTATAGAGGCGGCCGTGGGAGAGCGGGCCTTTGAATATCTTGCCGGCCCAGAGGCCCTCGCCGCCTTTAGCCATGTTGTAGCCGCGGGCGGAGGCGCTGCCTCTGGTGGTTTCACGCTCGGTGTGCCAGATGCCGTTGCCCATGTGGGCGTAGGTGACGTAGCGGATGTTGGCCTTGCCGCAATTCTTTAGGTATTGCTTGTAGGCTTCGATGCGAGCGTCGCGACCGGGGAGGTTTAAGACGATCTCTTCCTGGTTGCGATTGCCGTCGTGGCCGATGTTCCAGACGCGGAGGCCAGCCGATTCGACCTTGGCCTTGATGCGCAGGAAGTTTTCGACGTTGTCGTCTTTGCGATCAATGGTGACTGAGGTATAGCGGACGCCGATCTGGTTCATGAACTGGAGATCAGCGTCGCTGGGGTTGGCCCCGAGTTGGATGGCGACTTTGATTCCTGGAGACCAGGGCGGCTTTGTTGCAGAAGGGGCGGTTGAGGCGGCGGCGAGGCCGCCCGCT
>JBKJUN010000161.1:0-7794 GCA_046590555.1 Bryobacter sp.
CCGCAATTCCCAAAAAAGCACCGGCCCAAAAACCCGCGAAGGCAAATTCAAAACCAGTCTCAATGCTCTCCGCCACGGTGCCTACAGCGAAACGCACATCCTCCATACCGAAGATGCCGGTATCTTCAAAAATCTGGCTCAGGAAATTCTCGATGAACTCCGGCCCCAAACTCCAACCGAACTCGAACTGGTCGACCAACTCATCCAAACCGTCTGGCGCCGCCGCCGAATCACATCTCTGATCCAAATGCGCCTCAATCAGGCCATCGACGAAGTAATCACGGAACAAACCCAAATCCAGCCCGAACACAGCAGGCCCACTCCCAGCCAGATCACGGTCCTCGCCATCGAAAAGCTCGAAAACCTGAAACCGTCTTTTGCTCGCCAGGAGGCTCAGGAACTTCGACTCATGGCACTCTTCCAGCGAACCCTCAGCCGCCTCGAAAACGTGCGAAAAATCGCGAACAAAGCCAAATTGGAGCTAAATCCCTTGTTGCTAACAGCTTGATCCTCATGCTTCTGATTGGAAATGGTGATAGCGCATCTTGGAGCTTGAGGTCCATGGTTTGCTTTGAGTTTACCAGTTGAAGACGCCTTCGACGGAGTGGGCCTGGCGCTTGGAGACTACGAATTCCTGTCCATTGGATAGGGTGAGGAGCCAGCGCTGGCTGGACATCGCCGACATCTTTCTTACGTGCTCGAGGTTCACTAGCGAGTTGCGGTGGATGCGCTGGAAGTTAAGGCCTTCGAGTTTGTCCTGGATTGATTTCAGGGTTAGTGTCGCGAGGAACTTTTGTTTGGCTGTGATGATCCAGACAAGTTCGCCTTCGGCTTGGAAGGCGAGGACTTCTTCTGCCCCGAGCAGGTAGTATTCTTTGCCTACCTTGCCGACAATGCGGCGAGTACTCTTGTTGGTGCTGGCTACTGTCTCCTGGATCCTGGCTACAGTCTCGATGTTCTCTGAGTGGTTGCGGCTTAGCCGGCGGGCTTTGTCGATTGCCTTAGCCAGACGCTGCTGGCTTACGGGCTTGAGCAGGTAATCGATTGCTCCGGCTTCGAATGCCTGGATGGCGTGCTCGTCAAATGCCGTTACAAAGATGAAGACGGGAATGTGTTCGCCGCCTTTGTATTCGCGCAGAACATCAAGGCCCGTCATTCCTGGCATCTGTATGTCGAGGAAGACGATGTCGGGCTTGGTGGTGGCGATCATCGCGAGCGCTCCCTGGCCGTCTTCGGCTTCTCCCAAAATGGTGATGGTTTCGAGGGCTTCGATTTCCTCGCGCAGCACACGGCGGGCGAGGGGTTCGTCGTCGACAATAAGGGCGTTCAGCATTTGGGTACTCATCAAAGCTTCTGCTGCTTTTAGTTAAGCACCGAGGAGATTTGCGCTGACGGCAGCTTCCTGGGCTTGAGCGGGTGAGATTGACTGGTGAGCGGGAATACGGAGTTGGGCGCGGGTACCGGTTTCTACGGCGGAAACGTCGAGGCTGGCGCGGTCTCCGTAATGAAGTGTTAGACGTCGACGAACGTTTTCAAGTCCAACGCGATTCGATTCCTTTGAGCCAGATTCGATCAGGCCTCGGCCTGTATCGTGGACTTCGATCACCAGAGAGTCTTGTTCAAGGCGGGCGGTTAGCGTCATCGCGCCAGGGCCGGGTTGGGCGGCGATGCCATGCTTGATCGCGTTCTCGACTAGCGGCTCGACGCTTAAGACCGGGATCGTGAGTGTGCGCAGGGAATCATCGATGTCAATGGTGGTGGTGAGCCTGGGGCCGAGGCGGGCCTTTTCGATTTCGAGATAGGCTTCGATGATGATGAGCTCTTCTTCGAGCCTGACCGTTGACTTGGATGTAGTGAGGAAGTAGCGGAAGACTTCGCTGAGGCTCAAGACCAGACGCCGCGCGTCAACGGCCTGACGGGGGATGCTGCCGTATAGGGCGTTTAAGGCGTTGAAGAGGAAGTGGGGGTGGATTTGGGCTTGCAGGGCTTTGAGCTCGGCTTGCACCATCAGGCTTTCGAGTTCGCGGGTGCGGGCACGGTCGATTTCGCGGGCGATGATTTCGCTGAAGCGGTCGAGGGTTTCGATGTCTTCGGAGAGGAAGCGGCGGCCGTAGAGGTGTAGATCGATCGAGTCACCTTTGAGGAAGTGGAGACGGGTAGTAGCGTCGCTTTTGTCGCTGTCGTTTGTAGAGTAGGTCCAGCGTTCAGCTCGAAAGTAAGTGGAGATGATTGTTGCTGCGCGGTCGAGCATGGCGGCTTCGTCGCCTTCGAGATTGCGGAGAGCGTGGGTGATGAGTTCCGGATCACGACGGAGGAAGACCCGGCTGGTGAGCCAGCGCTGGAGAGACTCGCGGGCTTTAGAGAAGACGAGCAGGATGAGGGCGGCGCTGACAAGGGTGATGCCGTACCAGAAGGGGTCGTCGGATTGAGTGAGCGTGGCAATCTGGTGGCGGGTCTGCCAGAGGATCGCCACGACAAGAGCGGCGAGAGTGCCGCTGGCGGCGAGTCGGAGGAAGGCGTCCAGAAGGAGGAAGCGATAGTCCTGGAGAACAACGAATAGCGCGATGGGGATGCCGGCGTGGTGGAGGATGATCTCGGACCAGAGGGCGTGCGCGTCTGCGGAGTCGCGGAAGTGTAGAAACGAGATGCTGAGCAGGAAGAGGCAGATCGAGGCTGAAGGGGAGTGGTTGCGGAGCAGCGTGTAGCTGGCGGCGGCGAGGATCGCAAAGCCGACCGAGAGTGTGATGAGGGCGAAGCTGTGAATGTCTGGACCCTGAATGAAGACTTCGCTGATGTGGAGCAGGGCGCAGAAGGCACCGAGGGTATAGCCGGAGGCCCGTAGAAGTCGGAGGTGTTTGCCAAGGCCAAGATCGAGGAGGACGGCAGGGAGAAGGCTGAGGCAGGCGAAGGCGAAAGCGGCAGAGGCGTTGGCCCAGAAGGCGTTCTGGTCTCTCGTGGCGATGCCGAGGAGGAGGCCGAGATCCCAGCCTAGTGCCAGCAGCGTGGAGGCTAGAGGGAGGAGGCGCAGACGGTGGCCGCTACGGCGTGAATCGCGATAGATCAGCAGGAAGAGCGTAGCGAATACGAGGATGCCGGCACAGTGGCCGATCGTATTGACCCAGTGGTGGCCGTGGAGATCAATTTCCGGAGTTGGCATTCTGGTGGATGCGCCAGGCCTCGCGGGCACGCCCGGCGTTGAGTTGGGAGTATTCGCCCCGGCCTGCTTCGTTGAGGAGAACTTGCTTGAGGCGCTCTTCGAATTTGGCCTGGATGATCGGGTCGAGGGCCGTCATGGATTTTGTATTGATCAAGTAGGAAAGCGGGTATTCAAAGAGGCGTGTCTTCAGATTGAATTGCTTGAGTGGGTGTTGTTGAGAGAAGTCCTGGGTGAAGGTGCTGTCGCCCAAGATGGGTTTGGGAAAGGGGGCTTCGTCGGCGAAGGTGAGGTAGCGGACGGTGGCTTCGATGGCGCTCGAGATGCGGCGGCGGGTGGATTCGCTCCAGCCTTCGACGGTGTCAGACTTGTGGTCCATCTCGTTCATGATGTGTTGGAGATGGAGGGCAGCGCGGGTTTCGTAGTTGAGACGGGCGATGTAGTTGTGGCCGGTGGCCTGGTGGGCGAGGACGAGGTGGGCGACGACGTCAGAGGTAGAGGTGGGCCAGGCGGGGGAGTCGAAGGTCTTGATGACGCTGGCGGCGTCGAGCTCTGGGAAGAGCTGGTTGCCCATGTGTTTGAAGTTGGACTTGCCGGAGACGAACCAGCCACCCCAGCGTTCTTCCATCGGGCTGCGATGGTCGGTTATGAAGTTGCTGGTATTGGTGTGGATCTGGCCGCTGGGCTGAGTGTAGACGCTGCGGACGATGTGGCCAGGAACGCCGGCGGTGCGGGCCGAATGATGGCACTGTAGGCAATCGTCGTGACGCTGGAAGCGGGGCTTGAGTTTGGGCTCTTGTTCGAGAACGTAGAAGACGGCGCCGAGGGTGGGGTCGGCTGTAGAGACTTCGAGGTAGTCTGCGCCTTTGACCCAGCCGATATAGGTGTCGTCATTGAAGTAGATCGCACGAGGGGCGGAGGGGAAGATGAGCGGGGCCTGGAAGCTGGTTTTGGAGAAGACGAGGGTTTGGCTCGAGATCGGGATTTTAAGAGATTTGAGGACGCTGAGGAGGTAGCCGTGGCGAGGTTCGAAATTGAGCTTTGCACTCAGTTGAGAGATTTCGTTATTGGGGGGTTGGTTGTAAAGGATGGGACCGTTTGCGAGGTCATAGACCATGGAACCGTCAAAGGAGGCAGGGATCTGGGACCACAGGGCAGGCAACAGGGCAAGCAATGTGATTAGGCGTAACACTATCTTTATTATGCGCCCGCGACGGCTCACACTGCCCTGTGAACCGTCGCGGTAATCCAGTGTTACGCAGCTTTTTGCGCAAAAGCTGAGGCAGGATTGACCTCCAGGTTCATCCTGCCCACCAGAATTTTCTTGAGCCGTGTGAGACGTACGCGGACGCCGACGGCGGAAAGACCAAAAGTATTTGAGAGTTCCTTGCTGGTGAAGCCTTCAATGTAATAGAGGTGGAGAAGTGCTTTCTCGGTATCGGAACAGCCGTCAAACATGCGTTGAGCGTCGATTGGTTCGGCTTCGAGAGGTTTAATGACGAGAGTTGTTTCGAGCAGCTCGGTGGAGAGCTGTTGCTTGCGGAAGCTGCTGCGGAGCAGATTCTTGGCGATTGAGTTGATCCAGAAGGTGAGGGCCTGGACGTGACGGAGTTGAGAGAGGCGTTCCCAGCCGCGAACCCAGGCGGCTTGGGCGACTTCTTCAGCGAGGTCGAGGGGGGCACCGGTTGAGGCAAGGAAACGGACGGTCTTGTTGAAGCCGTCTTTGTAGGCGCGCGCATAATCGTCTCTTGTGAGTGGGCGAGCCGCCGGCGGCATAGTGATCGTCATATCGCGAAAGGAGAGCATTTGCTGTGCCATTCTTACATCGCACGCGAAGTGATTGATAATAGTGAAGATTTACAATTTTGGCTAGATTTGGGGCAGTGCATTTTTTGCTCTGTCGGGAAAAACTACAGTGTAGGCAGGAGTGCTTCGGATGACAATTCGGTTTCGATTGAGTGTGATGATGCTGCTCGAATATATGGTTTGGGGGGCGTGGTATCCGGATTTCTCGGCGTACTTGGGGAGGGTGTTAGGGTTTACAGATGGGCAGGTAGGGGCGATCTATGCGCTGCTGCCGATTGGCTGCATGGTGGCGCCGTTTGTGGCGGGACAGATTGCCGACCGGTATTTCCCTACAGATCGTTTGCTGGCTGTGCTGCATTTGCTGGGGGCAGTGCCGCTTTATGTAATGGCTACAGCGACTTCTTATGACGGAGTTTGGATGTGGATGTGCGGGTGGGCGATATTGTTTGGGCCGACGCTGGCGCTGACGAATTCGATCTGCTTTCACCACATGCCGGCGGCGGAAGGGGATTTTGGATTGGTGCGAGTTTGGGGCACGATTGGATGGATTGTGGTTGGGTTGTTGCTGGGGATTGGTTTGAGGGAGTGGTTGCCGAGGCTGCTTGGGCCGCTGGGTGGATTTGACGGGATGTGGTTGGCTTGTGGGTTGTCAGTCTTGATGGGCTTATGGTGTTTTATGTTGCCGCATACCCCTCCGGCAGCCAAGGGGGAGAGCCCGTTTGCGTTTTTGGGTGCCTTGAAGATGTTGAAGGATCCGCAGTTTGCGATCTTTCTGGGGATTGCTTTTGTGGTGGCGACGGAGTTGATGTTTTACTTTATTTTGACCGGGCCGTTTTTGTATAAGGTGGGGATTGGGGCGGGGAGTGCGCCGGCGTGGATGGCGATTGCGCAGGGGGCAGAGATTGTGACGCTGATCTTCTTGCCGAAGATGCTGAAGAATTGGGGGATCCGCGGAACGATGATGGTGGGGATTCTGGCGTGGCCGTTGCGGTATGCGGTTTTTGCGATGGGTGGGCCGTTGTGGTTGGTGCTGGCGTCGCTGTCGCTGCACGGGCTTTGTTATGTTTGCTTCTTTACTGCCAGCTACATCTATGTGGATGAGATTGCTCCGGTGGATGTGAGGGCATCGGCGCAGGGCTTGATTGCATTTGTGCTGCTGGGGGCGGGCTTGGTGGTGGGGAGTTGGTTTGCGGGTTATGTTAGTGACATGTTTCGAGTGGGGACGGAGGTGGATTACTCGAAAGTGTTTCTGGTGCCGCTGGTACTGACAGTGTTGTGTGCGGGTTTGTTTGTGGCGTTCTTCAGGGTGAAGCCGGCTCGGGGCTAGCGGGAACGCTTCCCGGCACTTAGTATACTTTCAGTCGAGGAGACCCATTGTTTCGCATCGGCTTGTTATTGCTGCTTGTGTTGAGACTGTGCGCCCAGACAGGACTGGTTAATGCTGGCTTTGAGGAGGCTGGTGTGGACGGGGTTCCGGTGGGGTGGACGGGGTCGCCGGGGTTGCGGGTGAAACAAGTGGGAGTGGGTTGTAAGTTGGGGAAGCATTGTGTCGAGATGCAGCCTGGGGATGCGTTGGGTTGGATGGAGCAAAACTTTGATGCAGGGAAGATGCGTGGGGTGGTGGTTAAGTTTCTGATGCCATTGCGGCTGGCTGAGGGAGCAAAGGCGGCACTTGAGATTCGTGGTGATGGTTTTGACGGGAAGATGCTCATTCGCCGCAACAATGTCTTTTCGCCTGTGGAAGGGAATGGGGCTTGGGGTTATGCGGAGATTGATGTCGAAGTGCCAGCGGAAACGGCTCGGCTGAACCTTAAAGTGATTCTCAGTGGGGGACGGGTGGTGGCCGACGATGTGTCTGTATTCCAAACGCCGGGATTGAAGCATCAAGTTATGGGGGAAGGTTCCATTCCGCTGAGTCCGCTGGCGTTGAGTAACCTGGTTGCTTTTGCCAAGCTAGTGCGCGCGGCGCAGGGCCTGGAGCCGGCTAGTCCAGACTTCGACTGGGCCTGGTTTGTGATTGAAGGGGTGCGGAAGTTGGATTATGCCGCTACTACGCTGAGCCTGGCCAAGCGGATGAATCTGTTGTTTGAGCCCTATATGCCGGGGGTGCGTGTGTACAGTGGCGCTTTGCCGAAGGGCTTGAAAGCCAGTGCGCAACGGATCGACTTGGGTCGCGGCATGACGGCGGTTGTGCCGCGTGGGAGGGCCGTTTTACCGAAGCAAGGGGAACCCACGTCGCTGCCCTATCGCAGTGGCAATGAAAGGCCGAAGCGGCTGGCAGGAGTGATGCTGTTGTGGAGTCGTCTCAGTGAATGGGGCGACGATGTGCTGCCGAAGTTCTTGCAGCAGGCGGCGCTTGATCATCATGGCGGTGAGTTTCAAACGACGCTGAGCGAGATGGTGGCGACGCGGATGGACCCCTTTGCGCGGGTGACCAGCATGCGGCGAGATCACGTAGGGCGGCTACCTTTGGATGTCGAATGGATCGGCGAGAAGTTATCCGTGAAGTGGGTTGCGGCAGAATTGGCTGACAAGGTGAAGGTGGGCGAAACGATCGAGCAGCTTAATGGCAAGCCTATTCACTTGGTGATCGAAGAGCGTGAGCGGGATTATTCTGCAGCATTGATTCAGGGCCGACGGAAGCTGGCGGCGCGGAAGGCTTTGTCCGGGCCGCTTAATGATCGGGCTCTTGTGTATTTGGCTGGAGGAGAGGTGGTGCAGACCGTGTTTCGGCTGTGGAAGGAGCGGCCGCTTGAGCTTGAACCGGGCATCTGGTACGCGGACCTGACACGGATGAACGGCGAGGATTGGGCGGCGGCGCTTTTGTTGTTGCG
>JBKJUN010000241.1:0-5218 GCA_046590555.1 Bryobacter sp.
TCGTCCCTGTAGGCACCCTCTCCGGTGCCGCCCCCAACAAGCTCGACGTCTGGCAGTGGTCTGGCCGCATTGACCATCGCATCACCGAAAAGCACAATCTGATGGGCCGCATCCTCTATGACGACCGTGTCTCGATCTCAGGCCAGGCAGTCCCCGTTGGCCTCACCTCGCTTGTGCCAGCCCGCCGGCAAGCCTATAACTCAACGCTGACCAGCACGCTGTCTTCAAGCATGTTCAACGAGCTACGCTTCAACTTCCAGCGCCAGTTCAGCGCCACCACGGCCGCAGACCTCAACGCCCTCAACATCCCCAGCATCGAGATCAATACGCTTGGCCTTGCCGGCTTCAATGCGGCAGACGCGCGCACTGGCATCGGCCTCGCCGTCAACCTGCCCCAGGCTCAGGTGACCAACAACTACCAGCTCGCCGACAACTTCGGCATCATTCGCGGCAAACACTCGATGAAGTTTGGCTTCGACATCCGCCGCGTCGAACAGTTTCAGGATTTCAACCCCACCCTTCGCGGCCGCCTCCAGTACAACAACCTGCAAGACTTCGTCGACGACGTGGCTCAGGTTCAGGCAATCAACCAGCTGCAGCCCGGCCTCCGCAACTGGCAGTTTTACCGATACTACGACGCCTTCTTTTTTGCTCAGGACGAATGGCGCGTCAAGCGCAACTTCACGATCACTTACGGCGTTCGCTATGAAACTCCCGGCAACCCCTTCAACTGGCTCTCTGAGGAGAACAGCCGCATCGTCTCCGCCAACAGTGGCAAGACTGGCTACGCCATCGACAAAGGCCCCGCACGCGACGTAAACAACTGGGCACCGCGCTTCGGCTTCAACTACCGCCTCGGCAAGTTTAAGGGTCCGCTCGGTTCCATTCTTGGTGACAACAAGACCGTCCTCCGTGGTGGCTACTCCCGCACCTACGACTTTGCCTTTAACAACATCCTCTTGAATATCTACTCTGCCTGGCCTTTCACCTACGTGCTCCAGCGCCCTGCTCGTTCTACGCAGGCCTTCACCACCATCGACGGGATCCGCAAAGGAGGTGCCGCACCTCTGCCCGCCAACCTTATGACCATCCCGCGCACGCTCGTCAACGACAGCTTCCGCTCACCCTTCGCCGAGCAGTTCAGCCTCGGCATCCAGCGTGAACTCGCAGGTGGCTTCGCCATGAATATCGGCTACATCGCCACCAAAGGCACGGCTCTCTTCCAGAGCGTCGACGGCAACCCCACCATCCCTGGTTCTGGCGGCACCCAGCGTGTAGACAACTCGCGTGGTGTCCTTCGTCTACGCGCCAACACTGGTTCTTCCAGCTACCACTCACTCCAGACTTCGCTTGAAAAGCGCTTCTCCAAGGGCTATCAGTTTTCGGCCCATTACACCTGGTCTGCCTTCATCGACGACCAGAGCGAGATTTTCAACGCCTCCGTAGCTGGCGAAGTTGCTGTCTCCCAGGACAGCTTCAACCGTCGCGGCGAAAAAGGCCGCTCCACCTATGATCGCCCTCACCGCTTCTCAATCAATAGCATCTGGGAGGTCCCTCTCGGGCGCGACCAGAAGAAGATAATCTCAAACGTCATCGGCGGCTGGCAGCTTGGTGGCTTCCTCACCTTCCAATCTGGTGCCCCCTTCTCGCCTCTGGCTGGCAACGACCCGGGCTTCCGCCTTTCCGGCATCGACGCCCTGATCGGCAACGCTCTGCGCCCCAACGTCGCAACCAACATCGACATCTCCAAGGGGAAGGTCGAAGACCTCTTCGCTGTCCGCAGCACGCTGTTCAGCGCTCTCAGCGCAGCAACGCCTATCGGCAACGCTGGCCGCAACATCCTGCGCGCCGACGGCATCGCCAACGTTGACATGGTGCTGAACAAGAAGATTCGTATGCCCTTCGAGGGTCATGTCATGAACTTCCGCGCCGAGTTCTACAACCTGGCGAACTCCCGCGACTTCGGCATCCCCAACGCCACCTACAACTCAGCGGCCTTCCTCAACCAGTGGAATACCAACGGTGGTGGCCGCCGCATCGTCATGCTGCTCCGCTATCAGTTCTAAGCCTGAACTTGAATCACGCCCCCGCTCGAAGAAGTTGCCAATGGGGCAAGAATCTAAGGCCAACGCTGGCTCCCGTGAAGCAACGCGATCAGTTCCAATCCTCCCCGCTTCACTCGATAAACAATGAAGTACGGAGTGCGCGGTATCACCAGTTCACGAGTTCCTGCCACCCTACCCGAACGCCCCATCTCCGGTTGGGTCTTTAACAGATCCACTGATAACAAAATTCGCTCAACAACCGAATCGGCAGCAGCCTTCGAATCATCGGCAATGAAATCCCAAAGACCCTCAAGCTGTAATAGTGCTTTGGGCGACCAAATCTCTTTCATCGAGGGGCCTTGCGATTGTCCTTTTTACTCCATGCCTTGGCCAACTGCCTTACCTCATCTCCAGCCACGCCATTGCCTTTATCCAGTTCGGAAATCCCGGCCTGAATCTCTCCAATCTGCCAACTTTCCAACTCAATGAATGCAGACAGTGCCTCTGCAGCCAGAAACGATTTTGACCGCTGAGTCTGAGCAGCCAGCAGCTCAAGCTTTCTCTTCGTCTCAGAGTCAATACGAATGGAAAGCGTCTCTGTGCTCATATGTATACATCATCTCACAATGTATATGAGCTTCTAGCCCAGCCACTCATTCAGCTCATGGGTTTGAAGCTCAATCGCCCCCTGCTGCGGCAGCGCGTCCAGCGGCAACCCCGCCTTCCACACCGACACCTGAAACTTCACCGGCTGCGCAGTCCCAATCGACCGCTGCGCAATACGCATCTCAAACAGATGTTGATATGCAGCCTTCACTTGCGTTCCATCGTGCGCCCCACTCTCAAACGCCGCGCTCAGCGGCACAGTCACGTCGGTCGAGTTAAACTGCAACCGCAATTCCGCTCCTCGTAACGTGTCCTCACAACCCTTCACGAAATCAATCCGCACAAACAACCACGCGCCATCAGATCCATAATGCAACTCTTGGATCAGGAACTTCTGCCCATGCATCGCCCCCTGGCGTTGGTCAATCGAATACGACCCCGAGCCCATCCACTCAAAGTAACTGGAAACCTCACCATCAATCACTGGCTGGATCGGCCCGCGTGGCGTCTGGTGATTCGCCTTAACATCCATCTTCAGAATCGGGCGCGATAACTCCTCCGGCGGATTCAGGCTCAGCGCACGATACACATTCGCCAAATGCTCCCGGTAGAGTCGATCAAAGTCCGCCCGGTTGGCTGAAGAATGCTCCGGCCCATACCACCAGTTCCAATCGCTGCCCTCGGCAATCAGCAACTCCTCAAAGGCAAGCGCACTGTCTTCGGCGCGAACCTGATCCTTCACCCGGTCATAGGTCTCACGAGCTCGCAACAAATACTCCCAGGCCTTGTTGTCTTCCTCAGCGCCAATCCAGATATCGAAATTCGCACTAATCCACGAAGCCGGAAAGATCTTGTCGATCTTCTCGGCCGGCACCTTCGTAATCGCCTCCGATACCGTCAGCGCCTCCATATTTTTATCCCGCTCGATCTGCGCGTAGAGCTCTTTGAGGAAGGGTCGCCCTGACAAATCAAAATACTCCCACGCATTCTCACCATCGAGGATGATCGGCACCAGCGCATCCCGCCCAGCCCGTAAGATCGGCGCGCAGTTCGTCCGAATCGCATTCAGAAAATGATCCGCCGCCTCACGCGCTCCCATCCTCGAATACACAAAGCCAATCAGGTCGCTCAGCGTATGATCGCGAAAAAGCCCGTGCATCTCATGCCCGTCCTGCTTCCACAAATAGGGCCGGTAGGTAACATCTGGGGTTGCCGCCTGATTCAACGTTCGGGCCAACACACCATTGTCGGTAGCAAACCACTTGAACCCGGTCTCCGCAGCCAAATGCAGCGCCTCGTCCGATACCGATCCTTCGCTCGGCCACAACCCCACCGGCGCATGCCCAAACTCCCGGGTCATGTAATCGCGAGACCGTTCCAACTGAATCCGGGCATCCCCCGGATAGCGAAACCGGGGCGGCAGCGGCACATAAGGGTGCGCAATCTCAGCCACATTGGTATCGCAAACCAGCGGCAGAATCGGATGATAAAACGGCGTCGCTGAAATCTCAATCTGCCCGGTCGCGGAGAAGTCACGGTACACCTGCGCCACCATCCCAAGCTTCTCCAGTTGCTTGGCCGCCAGCATCGCCTGATCGCCCGGCGAATAATCCCGCTCGCGCTTCACCAGATCCCGCAGATCAGAGTCGCTAGCGAAAAATTCTTCGTCAAACCATGCAAGTTGCGACAACACTTGCAAGTCGCGAATCGCTGCGTCATTGAAGGTCCGCAGGCCCCGCTGCGGATTCTCATCCACCGCCTTCCACGCTTCATACAACTCTGCATAACGCGGATAACGATAGATCATCCGCTGCACATTGGCCTGAAAGAAATACCGCAAGATAAACTCGCGCTCCCCATCAGACAGGCTCGACGTATCCTTGTTGGCACACCGCAAGAAGGGGTCCACAGCCACCCCACGCGCATACTCATCCAGTTGCACCAGCATCGAAGGCACCAGATTAAAGGTCTGGTGCACCTGAGGAAAATCCTCCAGCACCTTCACCATCCCGTAGTAGTCCTTGAGCGCATGCATGCGCGTCCAGGGCAGCTTGTACTCATTCGACACCAGGTCCTTATAAAAGGGCTGGTGCATGTGCCACACAAACGATACGTATATCTTCGGCATCCGGCTTAACGGCCTCCAAACAGAGACCGCACTGGCGCAGGCGGAGTTCCGCCCTTCAGTGCCAGCCACAATATCTGGTTCAATTCGTTGTCATCAATCTCATCGGCTTCATCCCAGTCCATACGAGCACTTCTTGCCGCCAGCGTCCCTGCTGCCGGGTTGCGCTCGTCCAGTGGATGCTGCGGCGTAAGCGCCGTGTAGACACCCATCTTCGGCTCTTTGGCAAAGGCTCGCGTCATCGGCGTTGAACTGGCATCATAGACAGTCATCGGCCGCAAGCCGAGCAACAGCTCCATCGTGCGCAGAACAGAAGTCGTGTTGTACATCGTCGAATCAATCGTCCCGCGCCGTGTATACGGGCTGATTACGTAAGCCGGCGAGCGGTGAGAATCCACATGGTCTGCGCCATTCTGTGCGTCATCTTCGATCACAAAAATCG
>JBKJUN010000895.1:0-5935 GCA_046590555.1 Bryobacter sp.
CCATGTCGAATACAAGCTGCCCCTGATGCCCGATCAGAAGGGCCAATTGAAGGGGAACTCTGGTGTTTTTCTGCTGGACTGCTTTGAGTTGCAAGTGCTCGATTCCTTGAACAACCCAACGTATGCAGACGGCATTGCTGGAGCGCTTTATGGCTTTGCCGCACCGCAGGTGAATGCATCAAGGCCTGCTGGGGAATGGCAAAGCTACGATGTACTCTTCACCGCCCCGGCTTGCAGTGCGGATGGTGTGATGGAGAAGCCTGCGATGGCAACCGTGATTCACAATGGCGTGATGGTGCAACTGAATACGGTGCTGGCGAAGAAAGGGGCAGGTTGCCAGCAGGCAAGCCTTTGCGAGCCAGGCTCGTTGCGCCTGCAAGATCACTCCGGCTTTAAGGGTGCACCACGCACTGAGATGCGTTTTCGTAATATCTGGCTTAGGAAGTTGAACTGATCCCAAGAAGACGCTTAACTTCTTTTTCAAGTTTTTTGAATGATCGGGCTTGTCTTGCTTCTTCAAGATCCATCAGTGTTGAAAAAGACGTTTGGTGGCGCGTCGGCGAATAACTTTGCCCAGCGGGCATATGGCTGGAGAGCCATTCCTTCGCTCCACGAATCGATTCGGGGTCTGAAGGGGATTGAATTCCCTGAAGTAAGCAGCCACAACCAGAGAGGGATTTCGAAGCGGCAATGAACCATGCTTCGTATTCCATCTTCGCTAATACGAATGAGACCCGTAGGTCAGAATGGCTGGAATTGCAGCGAACTTGGAAACTTGTAGCAGATTGTTTGGGGCACTCGTCGTCTGCATCGATAAGTACCAAGAAGGGCTGATTCCTGCCAAGTTGTCGCGAAAGGGCTTCAACGGCGCTTTCCAATTCGCCTTGGCGGACTAACTGAGATCGCGGAATTCGTCTGACCTCAAATTTGATGGCCGAATAGAATTCGTGCTCATGAGCAATTCGCCGAATCAAGGCTGGAGCAGCATTCACTTCACCTTGCCCCTCAACGATGAGTCCAAAGCGCACGACATCCACTAATAAAGTCCGCCTTGGCGCAATAGCTGTCCAGGAGTGTACAGGTGATCTCGAATGATACTTTCGGTGCCTGAGTCAAGAGACTTGATGTGGGTTCCCGTACCGTCTCTATCAATGGCGCGGATCCACTCTGGTGAAATTTCCGGATCGTCCAGCAATTCAGGACTGTGCGTGGTAACGATGACCTGGCGAAAGTTGCTTGATTCTCTGAAGCTATCCAACATTACTTGAATTGCCCCGGGGTGCAAGAACGCTTCAGGCTCCTCAACAACTACTGGAGATGCGGGACGACCAGGAGCTGGGGGTTCGAACAATTCAAGTAGTATGTCAGCGCTGTAGACCAGCCCAGCAGAAGACTGCGCAATATAAAACGGAATCCCTTCTCCAGAAGGCGAGCTTTCGATAAATCGCAGCCACAATTTGTTATCCGATTCGACGACATCAACTTGTTTGAATGTAGGCGCAATCGCACGCATATATTGCTCAATCACATCCAAGCGATCTCGCCTTTTTTCACCTAATGCGAGGTACCGAGAGGCTAAGCTATGCCCCGTTGTGCCTGTGTGTTGCACCATGGAGTGAAAAAATGGCAATACTGGCTCCGAGCCTGTAAGCCCGCTCAAGAAATCAAAGATAACTCGAAATTCAGGAAGGCCAGATGCGTTCGTTAGAAAAATACGGTCTGCACTGAAGGGTGGGAATACTGCGGCTGTTCCTGTGACATTCCCATCGCTTACCAGATAAGCATGATTGACACCATCCAAGTATTCAATCTTGCACTCTTCGCGCACTACGGTCACGGACCAATTCTTCGAAACTTGTAATTCCAAATCGAACTTACAGTTAAAAGTTCGCTCGCCCGAAATGTCAAAACTGAATTTCATACTCGCGGGTCGCGAGGTGGATTGATGAAAAATAGCCGGAATCCCACCGCGAGTCGAGATTGCTCTCTGCAAAGTCTCGTTGAGTGCGCTCGAAACAAAAAGAAGGGCATCTACAAAGCTGGTTTTGCCCGAACCATTTGGGCCAATGAAGAATGTAAGTGGCTCCAGGTGAACGTCGCATTCCTTGATGCTTCTGTAGTTCTTGACGGCAAACCGGTCGATCAGGATTCGATTGTCCATGGATCTCTCCAGTGTCTCATTTCTCCAAAAACCTTAAATAATCGCTATCTGCGAACTGGTCGTGGAGGCAGTTTGGGTGCGTCGATTTTGCGGAACTTGCCGGGCGCTAATCCCTCGAGTCCGAGTTCGCCCATCTTCACGCGTAAGAGGCGAAGGGTCGGCAGACCAACAGCAGCCGTCATGCGACGCACCTGCCGGTTGCGGCCTTCTTTGAGTTGTAGTTCAATCCAGGAAGTCGGGATAGAGGCTCTGAAACGGATCGGAACTGTTCGCTCCGGCAAAGCAGAAACCTCTTCATTCGAAACCAGACGAGCCTTTACGGGCTTGGTCGTGTAGTCCTGTATCTTGACGCCTGCCCTTAATTTGTCGAGCGCTTCTTCGGTTGCCTCGCCCTCCACCTGCACCCAATATGATCGTGGATGTTCAAACCGAGGATCAGTGTAGCGATGCTGCAATTCCCCGTCGTCGGTGAGCATCATCAGACCTTCGCTATCCCAGTCGAGACGGCCGACCGGATAGACGCCTGGTTCTTTGATGAACTCGGCGAGCGTCAGATGCTTGCTGCCGGGCTCGGGCGTGAATTGGCTTAAGACCCCGTAGGGCTTCCAGAAGAGAAGATAGCGGTGAGCCACCCTTAGCCCACAAACGCGCTGAGGTAATTGCGGCTGATGATCAGGCTGCGCTTGCGTGCCTCTAGGCTGCCTTCGTAGGCACGGTCTTCAACTTCGATGGCGAGCGGGCCGTCGTAGACTTCGGCGAGGGTGCCGCAGAACTTGCCCCAATCGACATCGCCCATGCCTGGAAGTTTGGGGGTGTGATATTCGTTCGGGTGCGCAAGCAGGCCTACTTCGTTAAGACGATCGCGATCAAGACGCGCGTCCTTGGCATGCATGTGGTGCAGGCGATCTTTAAATTCGTGCAAGACCTTTACGTAATCCATTCCCTGCCAGACGAAGTGACTGGGGTCGAAGTTGAGACCGAAGTTTGAGGTGGGCAGGTCGTTAAACATGCGACGCCAGATGACAGGCGTGGTGGCAAGGTTCTTGCCTCCGGGCCATTCGTCTTTAGTGAAAGACATCGGGCAATTTTCAATGCCGATCTTGATGCCGTGGTCATCGGCACAATCGAGAATGGGCTTCCAGGTAGCCAGGAAACGTGGCCAGTTGTCGTCAACGCTCTTGGTCCAGTCGCGACCCACGAAGGTGTTGACAACGGGGATGCCGAGGAGTTTGGCAGCGGCGATGACGGCCTTGATGTGGTCGACATAGACGGCAGCTTCAGCGAGATCGGGAGTGAGCGGATTCGGGTAATAGCCGAGGCCACTGATGGAGACTCCCTTGGCGGCGGTGAGGGCCTGCACGCGCTTGGCGTCGTCTTTGGTGAAGCCGACTACGTCGATGTGTGTGATGCCGGCGTAGCGCCGTTCTGCTTTGCCCTTGGGCCAGCACATCACTTCAACGCAGCGGAACTTTTCTTCCGCTGCAAAGGTGAGAACTTCTTCGAGTGTGAGGTCGGGCAGAATGGCCGATACAAATCCTAGTTGCAGCATGATCGTTGTTCTTCCATCAAATCACACCCCGGCGATGGGCAAGAGCGAGGCCACCGAGAGTGCCGCAGCCCAGGACAATCAGATCCGGGTGAAATGCAGTGACGACGTTGGCTATGGCGATGCCGAGGTAGCGAGCGGCGTGGTCGATTGCTGCCGCAATTGCGAGATCGCTGCACTGCGCCATTAGCTGTGGGTCACACGATTCAGATCGCCTTCTACGCGTCGTGCCAGATCTGGAGCCTGGCCCACCGGAGAAGAGGAGCAGTGCATCGGGGTCATTGGCTGCTTCTTGAACAGCCCGCTCGATATGACCAAATGTATTTCTTTGGCTCGCCACGCTGAAAGTCGAGCAAGAACCAACCAGCATCTTCTTCAACCAAACTGAAGTCACGAACAATTGCGTGACCAGCAACGATAATCAGGTTCTTCACGGGCGATTAGAATGCTTTAGCGACGCGGAATGCGTAAGGATCGGCACCTGCCTCAATCGTGCCGTCTGGCAGGATTCGAATCATCGTCGGTGCAGCGCCAGAGGAGAATCGCGAGCGGAACTCAACACGATGGCCACGATTTTTGAGGCCCAGTGCGACGGGCCTGCCGAAGCGCTCATCGACCAGAAGACTGCCGGGATTCATCGCGTGATTGTCAAAGCTCGAGACCAGATGGCGCGACTGGAAGCGTGGCGCGGCCACTGCCTGCTGGGCGTCCATGCCGAATTCAGCCACGTTGAGAAAGATCTGTACCAGGCTTTGATCCTGGTTGTCACCACCGGGCGTCGACATCACCATTAAGGGCTTGCCATCCTTGACGATCAGCGAAGGAGAAAGAGTAACGCGAGGACGCTTGCCTGGGGCAACATCGTTGGGGTGCCCGCCTATCAGGTAGAAGCTCTGCGCACGCTGGGTGAGGGGGATGCCGGTGTCTCCGGCAATGACGCTGGGCAGGGCTGCGCCACTAGGGGTTGCGCTAAAGAGGATGCCGTCTTTGTCGATAGCGTTTACTGAAGTCGTGTCTCCATACATAAGCGCGTCGTCGATCTGGCGGCGAACGAGTTCCTCTTGCGAAGGATGTGTACCGTTGGCGTTCTTAACTTTGCCCGGACGGAAATCGAGGCTCGCCATCTCGCCGATTTGCTTGAAGCGGTCTTTTGCGTATTCCTTCGAGAGCAACTCTTCGGCAGGGACCTTGGTGAAGTTTGGATCACCGTAGTAGGCGTCGCGATCGGCGTAGGCAAGCTTCATCGCCTCAGTGAGGTTGTGAATGTAGTCTTCTGAACCAAAGCCCATCTTGGCGACGTCCATGTTCTCGATCAGGTTCAGGAGTTCAATCGAAGCGGGGCCCTGCGTGTAAAAGCCGGGCTTATAGATGGTGTAGTTTTTGTAAGTCCCACCGAGGGATGGTTCGGGCTTGAGGCGAAAAGTGGAGAGATCCTCGTAACGGATCAGACCGCCATTGTCGCGGGAGAAAGCATCAATCTTGCGGGCGACTTCACCGCGGTAGAAGTAATCACGCACGGCGTCAATACCGGCAGTGCGAGGCTTCTTAAGTGCGGCAGCGCGTTGTTCTGCGGCTACCATGGCGCGCAAAGTCCTGGCGAGTGCAGGCTGCTTGAAGGTCTCACCGGGGCGCGGGAGACGGCCCTCGGGCATGAAGTAGGCCTTCGAGGTGGGCCAGCGGTCGAAGAAGGGGCGAGAGTAACGAACTACTGCCGCGCGCATGTCGTCGACGACTTGTTCGTCGGCCAGATCAATGGCTGGGGCGATTACCTGTTCAAAGCTGAGAGTGCCGAATTCGCGCAAGGCTACCAGGCCCGCTTCCACCATGCCAGGCACGATTGCGGGCAGCAGACCAGTGACAGGCAAGTATCGTGGCAAGCCATTGGGTTCGTTCGAATCGACTTCAAGAGGCTCCATCTGGTGCTTCTTGAAATACTCGAGCGTGCCTAGCTTGGGCATGGTGCCAACGCCGCTGATCGTGAATACCTTGCCGTCTTTGGTGCGGATCAGGATTGGGGCTTCGCCGCCAAAGCCGAAGTGAGAATACTCGGCAACGGCCGCAGCGAACATCGTCGCTACCCCCGCGTCGACGGCATTACCTCCCATCTTGAAGATGCGCATGCCTGCATCGACTGAGGCCGCAGTGCCGCCGGCTACCGCTCCGTTCTTGCCCCGGACGGGCTCTCGCGGGATCAGCGCGTCATTAGGAGTCCGCTTGACCGGTGGTTG